>JAXDOA010000186.1:0-17053 GCA_034669125.1 Hyphomicrobiales bacterium | reverse complement strand
GCCGCTCGGCGCCGCGATCGGCGTGCTGATCGCCGAATACGACTATGCGGGGCAGATCTTCAAGCCGCTGCTGTTCTACGTGTTCAGCGTGCCGAAATCGATCTTCCTGCCGATGTTCATTCTCATCATGGGGATCGGCTTCCAGCAGAAGGTCGCGTATGCGGCGTTCTCCACGCTCTTCGTCGTCATCATGAGCGCGACCGCGGCGGTCGAGTCGGTCAAGGCCGACCACGTGCTGGTCGCGCGCTCGTATGGCGCCACGCGCCTGCAAATCCTCACCCGCGTCTACGTGCCGAGCATGATGCCGATTCTGCTCGAAACGCTGCGCATCTCGATGATCTTCAACTTCACCGGCGTGATGATCGCCGAGATGTATGCCTCGCGCACCGGCATCGGCCACCTGATCGCAAACTGGGGCGAGAATTTCCAGCTTCCGCAACTGTTCGCCGGCGTGATCCTGCTCGCGACCGTCGCCATCGCGTTCAACGAGACCGTGCGCTACCTCGAACATCGCGTGAGCGCATGGCGAACATGACCGCCAGCCTCAGCATCGTCCGCGACGCGCCCGCGAACGCCGCGATCGAAGTCGCGGGGCTCAGCCACATCTATGCGGGCAGCAACAGCGCGGTGCCGGCGCTGGCCGATATCGCGATGACGGTCGGCGCGGGCCGCTTCGTCGTCATCGTGGGCCCGAGCGGCTGCGGCAAGACTTCGCTGCTGATGATGATGGCCGGGCTGCGCCACCAGACGTCCGGCACCATCCACATTCAGGGCAGGCCGATCGACGCGCCCGACCCGGACCGCGTCGGCGTGGTGTTCCAGGAGGCGAGCCTGTTTCCCTGGCTTTCCGCGCTGGACAACATCGAGTTTCCGCTCGCGCTGCGCGGCGCCCCGCGACACGAGCGGGCCGCGCGCGCGAACGACATGCTCAACCTCGTCGGGCTGCAGGGTTTCGGCGCGCGCTATCCGCACGAGCTTTCCGGCGGCATGAAACAGCGCGTCTCGATCGCGCGCGGGCTGGTGCAGGACCCGCCGGTGCTGCTGATGGATGAGCCGTTCGCGGCGCTCGACGAGCAGACGCGCATGACCATGGGCCACGAACTGCTGCGCATCTGGTCGCAGACCGCCAAGACCGTCGTGTTCGTCACGCACAGCCTGACCGAGGCGGTCTATCTCGCCGACGAAGTGCTGGTGATGTCGGCGCGGCCCGGCCGCATCATCGACCGCATCGCGATTCCACTGCCGCGCCCGCGCACCTACGAGATGATGGGCACGGAAGTGTTCGGGCGCCTGCGCGACCGCATCTGGCAGCAGATCAGGAAGGAGGGGTGATGGGGCGCCCTGCCCCATCCACGGTCCGCTGGCTGATCCTTGTGGCGCTGCTCGTGTTCTGGGAGCTGTTTCCGCGCACCGGGATCATTCCCGAGTTGTTCCTGCCCTCGCTGTCGAAGACGATCGCGGTGCTGGTGAAGGACTGGCACGAATACGCGTCCGAGCTTGCCGTCACGCTCTACGAGGTCGCGTTCGCGATGCTGATCGCCTGCGGCTTCGGCATCCTGACCGGCACGCTGGTCGGCGGCATCGCGCTGTTACGCAATCTGCTGCTGCCGGTGTTCTCCTCGCTCTACGCGGTGCCGATCGTGATCCTCTATCCGATCTTCACTGCGTGGTTCGGCATCGGCTCGGAGTCGAAAATCATCTTCGCCGGCGTCTACGGCTTCTTTCCCGTGATGCTCTCGACCGCGGCCGGCATCCGCACCATCGATCCGCAGTTGCTGCTCGCAGCGCGCAGCATGGGCGCGAATCTCACGCAGCAGATCACCCGCGTGATCATTCCGGCCTCGATCCCGACCGTGCTGACCGGCCTGCGCCTCGGCGGCGCCCTCACGATCATCGGCGTGGTGGTGTCGGAGATGCTCACGTCGGCCGCCGGTATCGGCTATCTGGTGACGCGCTACCGCACCATCCTCGATAGTCCGCACGTGTTCGGCGCGATCGTGATGATCCTGCTGCTGTCGATCGCCTTCGACACGCTCGCCCGCGCGGTCGAGCGGCGCACGATGGTGTGGCAGATCGCGGGGCGCCGGCAGAAGGAAGGCGAACAGGCCGATATCGCGGTGAAACCCGCGACGGCGGTGGTGTGACGCGACCGGCCGCCGCGGTATGATGCCGAAGTGTTCGATCTCACCCTTTCATTCGACAATGGCCCTACTCCGGACGTCACGCCGCTGGTGCTCGACGTGCTTGCACGGCGCCGCGTCAAATCGACGTTCTTTCTGATCGGCGAGAAGCTTGTGCAGCCCGGTCATCGCGCGCTCGCCGAACGGGCTCACGCCGAGGGTCACTGGATCGGCAACCACACCTGGAGCCATTCGCTGCCGTTCGGCCTCATGGCCGCCGACGCCGCGAAGTCGGAATTCGATCAAACGCAAGCTGCGATCGGTCCGCTCGTACACCCGCACTGTTACTTCCGCCCGTATGGGCAAGGCGGCAACCTCGACAACCGGCTGCTGTCGACCGACGTGGTCGCCCATCTCGCGATCCGACGGGCGACCATCGTTCTGTGGAGCGCGCTTCCGCGCGATTGGAATGACCCCGATGGATGGGTCGAGCGCGCGCTCGGTCAGGTGGCGGCGCAACCCTGGAGCCTGATGGTGCTGCACGATCTGCCGACCGGCGCGATGCGCCATCTCGACCGCTTCCTCGGACTGATCGAGGACCGCGGCGGACGCATCCGGCAGGACTTCCCGCCGGATTGCACGCCGATGGTGGACGGGGAGATGAAGTTCGGGATCGAGGAGTATGTGGCAGCGTAGCACGCACTCCGCTCATTCCCGCGAAAGCGGGAATCCAGTTCTTGGCCAAAGCATTGGGTCCCCGCTTTCGCGGGGACGAGCGGCGGTCGGTTAAATCCTCACCACCGGCAACTCGCGCAGCGAGGCCACATCTTCCAGATTGTTCAGCTTCCCGAACAGCGCCGCGGCCTGCTTGCCGCCGAGCCGCCGTTCGGTGCAGTCGAGAAACTTCTCGCGCAACTCGCCTTCCGTCAGCGGCTTCTGCCAATGCCCTTTCGGCCGCACCACGGGCTCATGCCGGATTTCCTGTCCGCTCTTGAGCCGGATGCTGACGCGATCGTCCGGCGCGAACGGCGGCATGTCGGCCATCCGCTCCTCGGTCGTCGAACGCTTCACCTTGCGCATCGTCTCGATGATGTCGTGGCGGCGCACGAAGCCGTCGTCGAGCTCCTTCAGCCCCACCTTGCGCGCAACCAGCGCGGAGGCGACGGCAAACTCGATTGAAAACTTGGCTTCCAGCGCGGTCTTCGGCTCGCGGTTGCGCAGCATCAGGTCCTGCGCGTCGCCGATCCGCACATGAATTTCCTCCACGGCCTTCGGATCGAGATTGTGCTCCGCCGCGAGGTTGAGCACGGCGTCGATCGAGCGGTGGGTCGCGTAGCACATCGGATAGCGCTTGATGTTGATGCCCATCTTCTCGAGCCGCCAGTTGCTGCCCAAGCCCCAGTCGCCGCGCTCGACCTTCGGATTGCCGCTGTCCGAGTGTGCGTGCATGAAGCCCGCCCGGTGCTCCAGCACATCCGGCGACGCGGTGAAGCCGGACTTCGCCAGTCGTGCCGCCAGCACGCCGGATTGCGCCGTCCGCCCGGCATGCAGCGACTTGGTCATGGTGCCGAAATTCGCCACCGTCCCGGCCGCAAGCGAGGCCGCGATTGCGATCGCGTGGGTGGTCTCATCGGCGTTGAGATGATTGAGCCGCGCGCAAGCGGCTGCCGCCGACAGGGTTCCCCAGATCGCGGTCGGGTGAAAGCCGCGCTCGTGCAGCGCACCCGGCTCCAGCTCCTGCAGCAGCGCCCAGACCTCATAGCCGGCCACGTAGGCGGCGACCGCCTCCTCGCCGCTCGAACCCAGCGTCCAGCCTTCGGCGAGGATCGCCGGGGTGAGCGCGGCGCTCGGGTGGCCGTCCATGCCCACGTCGTCATAGTCGAGAACATGCGCCGCTACACCGTTGACGAGCGCGGCGTCTCCCGCCGAGAGGTTGCGCCCGCCCGGGATCTCCGGCGCGCCGTCATTGCCGGTGTAGGCCGGCACGATCTGCGCCACCAGCCGCACCGCCTCCTCGTCCGCCCCCGCGATCATGGTGCCGACACAGTCGAGCATGCCGATGCGTGCGCCGAAATTGCAGCGCTCCGGCATGCTGCCGGGATCGACCGTAGCGACGAATTTGGCGATATCGGTGGTGAGTGCGGGCATGGTCCGGCTCCTTTGCGGCGCAACGCCGCACTATGCGATATCCGCAGCCGTCAACACCAGAGCGATATACGCAGGTGGGAGGCGCGGCCCGCGCAAGAGTGTGCAAGCGCAACCAGACGCGCGGGGCGAGGCAAAGATCACCGCGTCCGCTCGCTCAAGCCCACGTACACATTGCGCCGGAAGTTCTTGAACTTCGGCTGCAGCCGCCTCGTCCATGGCGACGTGCCGGCCCCGACGATGTTCTGGTAAGGCGGCGACTGCAGCACCTCGGGAGACTCGAGGTCGTACAGCGCAAGGTACTTCGGGCCGCCCTCCAGCGCCGTAAAGCGGCGCGCATTGATAAAGCCCGGAATCGCCATCCGCTCGGCGAGATGCTCTTCCTCGTACCAGCAATTGAAGTCGGCCTCGTCGGCGGGATCGATATCGGTCATCATCAGAAGCAGGCCCTTCGGCATCGCGTGTCTCCCTGGAGCATTCATGACGGTAGAACTCAATCATCGCATCACCGGCAGCGGTCCGCATGTGCTTTTGCTGCATGCGGTGGGCATGGATTTGACATTCCTCGAACCGCTCGCCGCGATCCTGTCGAAGGACTTCACCGTTCTGACCGCCGACATGCGCGGACACGGCAAGTCGCCTTACGTGCCGGCCACCAGCGTTTCGGACTATGCCGACGACGTGCACGCGCTGCTGACCAAGCTCAAGTTCGCGCCGTGCGGTGTCGCAGGTTTCGCGATGGGCGGAATGGTCGCGCAGGCGCTTGCCGTGACGTACCCGCAGGATGTGCGCGCGGCGGTCTTCGCGAACATCAATCACCAGCAGACGAAAGAGAGCTTCGCGGCGCTGATGGGGCGCGCGGAGGACGCCAGACGGGACGGCATGGCGCCGATCCTCGATGTGACGATGGAGCGATGGTTCAACGAGCCGTTCCGGCGCAAGGGTGGCGACGCGCCCGTTCGCGCGCGGCTGCTCGCCAACGACATTCGCACGTGGTGCGACGCGTTCGTCGCGATGGCGAACGTCGACACCGCGCCGAAGCTCAAATCGCTGCCGATGCCGGTGCTGTGCCTTGCCGGCGGAGACGACAGGTCGACGCCGCCGCCGGCCGTCAGGGCGATGGCCGATGCGATCCCCGGCGCGCGTTACGCGGTGCTGCCGAATGGCCCGCACATGATGTTCTTCGAAATGCCGGAGGAGGTCGCCGGGATCATTGGGCCGTTCTTCCGCGAGACGCTGTCGCGGCCATAGCCTATTTTCCCTTGAACACCGGCTTGCGTTTTTCCACGAAGGCGCGCTGCGCTTCCTTGGCGTCCTCGGTGTGCGACAGCGCGACCGTGACCGTTTGCTCGAAGCGGTAGCCGTCGCGTGTCGGCATTTCCTCGATCACGTTGAAAGCACGCTTGACCTCGCGCACCGCGACCGGGCTTTTCGCTGCGATCTCGCGCGCGATCGTCATCGCCTCAGCCATCAGCTTCTCACCGGGCACGCAGGCCGAGATGACTCCGAGACGGTAAAGCTCCGCCGCCGGGATGCGCCGGCCGGTGAAATAGATGTACCGCGCCATCGACTTCGCGAAATGATCCATCAGGAAGCGCGCGCCGCCCGCAAGGCCAACATCGAGCTCGGAGATGACAAAATAGGCATCCTCGGATGCAATCATGATGTCGCAGGCGAGCATCAGCGCAAAGCCCGCGCCGAACGCGCCGCCATTGACAGCGCAGATCACCGGCTTGGTGCAGTCCGAGACGGCATAGAAATACTCGCGCACCAACCGGTTGTTGCGGATGTAGTCGGCGGGCGCCTGTGCGATACCGGCACGCTCCTTCACGTCGGCGCCGGCGGAAAAAAGCTTGCCGCTGGCCGTGAGGATCGCGACACGCACGTCGTCGCGCGCACTGATCTCATCGAACACGCGCATCAGTTCCTCGCGCGCTTGTCTGTTCTGCGCATTCACCGGCGGACGGTCCATGGTGACCGTGGCGATGAAATCGGCGACGTCGAGGCGCACCGTCTCAAGATCCATGAGTTCCTCCCGCGTCCGTCAGGATCAGCGCATCGACCGCGACGCCGCCCTTCGGCAGCGCGATGAACGGATTGATCTCCGCGCTGGCGACTTCCGGGTGCGCCGCGCCAAAGCGCGACATCGCCACCAGCGCATCCGCCAGCGCATCAAGATCGGCAGGAGGGCGCCCACGCGCACCGGCGAGCAGCGGAAAACCTTTGATATTGCTAATCATTTCGAGCGCCGCCGCGCGATCGACCGGTGCGAGCCGCAGAGTGACGTCCTTGAGCACTTCCACATAGACGCCGCCGAGCCCGAACATCACCACCGGCCCGAACACGGCATCGCGCTTGACGCCGATCACGGTCTCGACGCCTTCGATCATGCGCGCAACCAGCACGCCCTCGATGCGGGCATTTGGTTCGCGCTGCGCGACCCTGGCCATCATGGTGTCGTGGGCGGCTGCGACTTCATCCGCGTTGCGCAAGCCGAGCACGACACCGCCGACGTCCGACTTGTGCGCAATATCCGCCGACAGGATTTTCAGCACGGCCGGAAACCCGATCTCCTTCGCGGCCGCAACGGCTTCATCGCGCGTGCGCGCGATACGTTCGGGTGCAAACGGCACACCAGCCTCGGATAGGATGCGCTTCGCTTCCGCCTCGTTGATCGGACCCGCCGGAACTGGTGGCGCGACTTTGAGCGCCTCATGTTCAGAGCGTAGTTCCGCATACCCTTTCGCCAGCCTCGCAAGCGCCGCGACCGCCGCAATCGCCCGCGTCGGGTCCTCGAACGTCAGGAACCCTATCCCAAAGAACTCGTCCGCCATGTCGCGCGGCAGGCGTGCGCACAGCATGAACACGCGGTCCGGCAAGCGTGCCCTCACCTCCTGCAGCACGGGCTTGAGCTTTTCCATCACGCCGGGCGACGTGCCGGTGTGCGCCAGAAAGCTGATCACGCTGTCGACGTTGCCTTCGTCGGCCACGAGACCGAGAATTGTGGTGAACATCGACCAATCGTTGATCACCTGCGCGGTGGCATCGACCGGGTTCGCCGGCCCGGCGAACGGAATCATCTTCAGGATTTTCTGCTGCGTCACGTCGGGCATGCGCGGCAGTTCGAGATCGAGTTCAGCCGCCGCATCCGCCATCTGGATGCCAACGCCGCCCGAGATCGTCACCACGCCGACGCGCGGCGACTTCGGGAACACGCCGCCGGAGCACGCATAAGCGACATCGACCAGTTCATCGAGCGTGCGGGCGCGATGCACGTTGTTTTCGCGGAACACCGCGTCGAACACGGCATCGGAGCCAACAAGCGAGCCGGTATGCGAGGCGACCGCGGCCACGCCTTGCTCCGACACGCCGACCTTCATGGCAACCACGGGCTTGCGGTTCGCAGCCGCGCGCGCGAGCGCGGTGCGCAGCCGTGCGCCGTCGCGGCAGCCTTCCAGATAAATCATGATTACGCCGGTGTCGGGGTCATCGGCGAGCCACTCGACACATTCGGCGACATCGACATCGGCCTCGTTGCCGGTCGCAACGCAGTGCGAAAAGCCGAGCCCCCGCTCCGCCGCGATTGCGAGGAAATACGTGCCGAACGCGCCGCTCTGGCTGACGATGCCGACCGGCCCGGTGCGCGGCCACAGCGGATCGAAGTACGACGAGAAGGTTGAATAGAGCCCGATGCGCGCATTGAACATGCCAAGGCTGTTGGGGCCGACCAGCTTCATACCGCCCACCGCGCAGCGCCGCGCCAGTTCGGTCTGCATCGCGCGGCCTTCCGCGCCGGTCTCCGCGAAGCCGGAGGAGAACATCACGGCGGCCTTCACGCCCTTGGCGATGCACTCATCCGCAGCCTGCATCGCCGCCTTGGCGGGCACCGCGATAATGGCCTGATCGATCTCGCCCGGCGCGTCCTTGATCGACGGATAGGCCGTCAGCCCCTGGATTTCCTTCTGGTTCGGATTGACCGGGATGATCGCGCCCTTGAAGGCGCGCTTGCTGTACGCCACCGGCCGGCCGCCGATCCGGTTCGCGTCGCTTGATGCGCCGATGATCGCGACGCTGGCGGGGCGGAACAAAGCGTCGAGCGGATGGGACAATGAACGCTCCTAGCGCGTGATGACGTCGTAACCGAACTCGGCGGCCGATGCGTTCAGCCATGACCAGGAGCTGCCCGCCATGCTGCGCGGGACGCTGAGCTGATAGGTCGGCGCATCGTCCAGCATATCGATTTGGAGGCCAATGTAGGCGACCAGCGTGGTGGCCACGTCGCCTGCCTTGAACGCCTTGGGATGCAGGTCCACCGGCACACCCTTGGCCAGCACGTCGCGCACGCGCGGTCCGCGCAACAGCAGCACAAGCCGAGCGTCGGATTGGTCCGACACCGCCGCGAACGGCCCGATGCGCGCGCGCACCTTGGCGGCAAAACCGGCAGCTTCTGAGCCTTCCGCGCTCGCGATCCATCGATCCGGGCCGGTGCCCGCAAAGGTGACGCTGCCGCGCGTCGCGCGGCGCGGGCCGTCGGGCAGCGCAACGCCGAACGCCGTATTGACGGCGTTGACGAGCGCGAAACGCTTGCCGCGTTTGGCTGTTATGCTCGCGAGCGCGAGATCGGTGCGCTCCTCGATCACGAGGCCGGCCGTTCCGGCACGGCCGTAATGGCCCGGAACGCCGAGGCCGTGCAGCGCGGAGCGCTCCCGTCCGGCGAAGCTAGCCATTGAGCCGCGCTCCTTCCGCGTCGAAGAACACCGGATTGCAGATTTCCACCTCGACGTCGCCGTTGCGCACCGGATCGTAGGCGCGCACGCGCTCACCCATCCGCTGCGGGCCGCGCTTGAGCACGCCGAGCCCGATCCAGTGGCCAAGCATCGGCGAGAACGCCACCGAGGTCATGTAGCCCTCGTCGTTGCCGGCGCTCGCCGTGGCGCCGATGGACAAGAAATGCGCGCCCGCGCGCAGCCGCGCCTTGCGATCGACGGGCTTGAAACCGGCCAGCGTCGGCCGATCGGGGTCCGCGAGCGCGGGGCGCTGCGCCAACACGCGGCCGATGTAGTCCTTCTTTTTCGACATCATGCGGCCCAAGCCAAGATCGCGCGCGGTCAACTGCCCGTTGATCTCGTTGCCGGCGACGTGACCTTTCTCGATACGCATCACGCCGAGCGCCTCGGTGCCGTAGGGCGTGATGGGGAACTCCTCGCCCGCCGCCATGATGGCGCGGATCGCGGCATCGCCGTAGCGCGCCGGAACGGAGAGCTCGTAGGCCATCTCGCCCGAGAACGAGAGGCGAAACAGCCGCCCCGTGATTCCGCCAACGGTGATCTCCTTCGCGGCGAGATAGGGAAATGCCTTGTCGGCGAGATCGTATTTCTCGTCGACCAGCTTGCGCAACACGTCGCGCGAGCGCGGTCCGGCAATGGAGAACTGCGCCCACTGCTCCGACACCGACACCATCTGCACGTCGAGTTCGGGCCAGAGCACCTGATGGCAGAATTCCAGATGCTGCATCACGCGGCCCGCCTGCGCGGTCGTCGTGGTCATGAAATAGCGCTCGGGCGCAAGCCGCGACGTTGTGCCGTCATCCATCACGAAGCCGTCCTCGCGCAGCATCAGCCCATAGCGCGACTTGCCGACGGGGAGCGTCGAGAACGTGTTGGTGTAGACGCGATCGAGGAACACGGCGGCATCCGCGCCTTCGATCTCGATCTTGCCCAAGGTCGAGACATCGCACACGCCGACGCTCCCACGCGTCGTCGCTACTTCGCGGTTGACGGTCTCCAGCCAGTCCTTCTCGCCGGCGCGCGGATAATACTGCGCGCGCAGCCACGCACCGGACTCGACGAACACCGCGCCCTGCTCTGTGGCCCATTGATGCGACGGCGGAAGGCGCACGGGGCGGAAATCCTTGCCCCGATGATGGCCGGCCATCGCGCCGAAACTCACCGGCACATAAGGCGGCCGGTAGGTCGTGGTGCCGACTTCGGCAATCGCGCGGCCGGATACGCCAGCGAGGATCGCGAGGCCGGTCACGTTCGCGACCTTGCCCTGATCGGTCGCCATGCCGAGCGTCGTGTAACGCTTCAGGTGCTCGACCGATGAGAAGCCTTCCTGATTTGCGAGCGCGATATCCTTGATGGTGACGTCATTCTGGAAATCGACGAACGCCTTCGCACGGCTTTCCTTCACGTGCCACAGCGGGGTCACGCCGGAGGCTTCATCCTGCGCACTCGGCATCATGATCGACGCGATCGGGAAGCCGCATTCGACCGCCGCCATCGCGCCGGCCGCAACGCCGGCATGCAGGCATTCTGCGAGCGTCAGCGCACCATTGGCCGCGCCCGCCACATGCATCCCGGGCGGCACGGCGCCGGGCGTAAACGCCGCGAGCGGCTCGTTCCACACCGGCTTGCCGCCGAGATGGCAAGTCAAATGAACGGCGGGATTCCAGCCGCCCGACACCGCGAGTGCGTCGCATGCGATCCTGGCGACGCGGCCTGCTGAGTCGATCACGTCGATCGCCTGCACGCTTTGTTTGCCGTGCACATGCGAGACCTGCGCGCCGGTCAGCACCTTGATGCCGAGCGCGGCGAATCGGGCGGGCGGCTCGGCGCGCGAGTCGATCACCGCCGCGACTTCGATGCCGGCCGCATGGGCGTCCGCGGCGGTGCGCCAGCCATCGTCGTTGTTGGTGAACACCGCGATGCGCCGCCCCGGCGGCGCGGCGTAGCGATTGATGTAGCTCCGCGCCGCACCCGCCAGCATCACGCCTGGCCGGTCATTGTTACCGAATGCGATCGACCGTTCGAGTGCGCCCGCCGCCAGCACGGCGCGCCGGGCCACGATCTTCCAGCTGCGCTGGCGCGGCTCGTGCTCGGGTGGCACGGGCAAATGGTCGTTGACGCGTTCGACCGCGCCGTACTGCCCGTGATCGAACACGCCGGTCACCACTGTGCGGCGCATGATCCGCACCTCGGGCAGCGACGCCAACTCCGCCTCGACTTCCGCGACCCATTCGGTGCCGGGCTTGCCGTCGATCTCGTAGCGCTCCGCCAGCAACCGCCCGCCGAGGCGGAAATCCTCGTCCGCCAGGATGACGCGCGCGCCCGCGCGGCCGGCCGCGAGCGCCGCCATCAGTCCGGCAGGCCCGCCGCCGATCACCAGCACGTCGCAATGCGCGAAGGCCTTCTCGTAATGGTCCGGGTCCTCGGCGAGCGCCGCGCGGCCAAGACCGGCGGCGCGGCGGATCAGCGGCTCGTACAGCAGTTCCCAGAACTTCGCCGGCCACATGAACGTCTTGTAGTAGAAGCCCGCGACAAGGAAGCGCGAGAGCCGGTCATTCACCGCGCCGATGTCGAAGGCGAGCGACGGCCAGCGATTCTGGCTCGCGGCGATGAAGCCGTCGTAAAGCTCCGCGGTCGTCGCGCGCGTGTTCGGCTCGCGCCGCGCGCCCGAGCGCAATTCCACCAGCGCGTTCGGCTCGTCGGAGCCCGCGGTGAGAATGCCGCGCGGGCGGTGATACTTGAACGAGCGGCCGATCAGCTTCACGCCATTCGCCATCAACGCCGAGGCGAGCGTATCGCCGGCAAATCCCGAATGCGCCTGCCCATCGAAGGTAAACGACAGCGGCAGCGCACGGTCGATCAACCCGCCCCGCGCCAGACGATGCGGCGCGTTCACGGCTTGCCTCCAGCCGCGAACGCCACGTCACTGATCTCGTGCGTGCGCGTGTTGCGCGTGACCACCAGCCACGCGTGGCATCCGCCGCCGTGATACCAAAGCTCCTGGTGAATGCCGGAAGGATTGTCGCGCAGATAGACGTAGTCATGAAATGCCTGGCTCGCGTCCGGCGCCGCCGGATCGGGCCACCGCACCGTCGCGTCACCGAGATAGGTGAACTCGTCGTTTCCGCGCGGGCCGCAATAGGGACAGGGAATGCGCAACGCGTGCCCCTAGTGCAAATTCGGCTGGGCGCCGGCGCCGCGCTCGTCGATCAGCGCGCCGGTGGCGGTGCGGTCGAGCCGCAGCGCAGCGGCAACCTCGTAGGGCTCATCGCGCGCGATCAGGTGCGCGAAGCACCAGCCGGACGCCGGCGTCGCCTTGAAGCCGCCGTAACACCAGCCGCAATTGAGATAGAGCCCCTCGACCGGCGTGCGATCGATGATCGGCGAGCCGTCCATCGACATGTCCATCAGCCCGCCCCACTGGCGCAGCATGCGGATACGCCCGAGCCCGGGCCACATCGCCATGCCGGCCTCCATCACGTCCTCGACAATCGGCAGGTTGCCGCGCCATGCGTAGGAGTTGTAGCCGTCGATGTCGCCGCCGAACACGAGCCCGCCCTTGTCGGACTGGCTGATGTAGAAGTGCCCGGCGCCGAAGGTGACCACCTGATCGATCGCCGGCTTGATGCCTTCCGACACGAAGGCCTGCAGCACGTGGCTCTCGATCGGCAGCCTCAGGCCCGCGAGCCCGCCGACGCGCGACGTGTTTCCCGCAACCGCGAGGCCGATTTTCTTGGCCTTGATGTTCCCACGCGTCGTGTCGAGGCCGGTCACCTGGCCGTCCCTGATGGTGAAGCCCGTGACCTCGCAATTCTCGATGATGTCGACGCCGCGCATGTCCGCGCCGCGCGCATAGCCCCACACGACGGCGTCATGCCGCGCGGTGCCGCCGCGCCGCTGCAACAGCCCGCCATGGATTGGGAAGCGCGCATTCTCGTAATCCAGAAACGGCACCATGCGGCGCACAGCCTCGCGGTCCAGCAGCTCTGCATCGACCCCATGCAGTCGCATCGCATTTCCGCGGCGCGCGAACGCATCGCGCTGCGCGTCGGAGTGATAGAGGTTCAGCACGCCGCGCTGGCTGACCATCGCATTGTAGTTGAAATCCTGCTCCAGCCCTTCCCACAGCTTCATCGACCATTCGTAGAAAGGCTCGTTCCCGGGCAGCAGGTAGTTGGAGCGGATGATCGTGGTGTTGCGTCCCGCATTGCCGGAACCGATGTAGCCCTTCTCCAGTACCGCCACATTGGGGATGCCGTGCACCTTCGCGAGATAATAGGCGGTCGCAAGCCCGTGCCCGCCGCCGCCGACGATCACCACGTCGTATTCGGATTTCGGTTCCGCCTTGCGCCAGGCCGGGGTCCAGCCCGCATGCCCGCGAAAAGCTTCCTTCAGCAGCGAAAAGGCGGAGTACTTCATTCTAGCCCGGCGGTCCCTGGCGTGAGCGTAGCCGACGCGCGTGCCGGTTACCACAATCCGTGGGTGCTGCGGCGCATGGCCGCCCTGCGGCGCGCGCGCGGTTGACGGACGCGCCCGTGGGTTACATCCTTGCGCAACGGGCAATCAAGCAGGCATGGGAGCATTCGCCGGGGTCGTTCAGGACGATCGCGGCTGCGATCCGGATTGAGGAGTCATCGATGGTCATGCACCGCCGCACGCTGCTCGCCCTCCTCGGCGGCACGATGCTCGCGCCAGCGGCTTTGGCGCAATCCAAGGAGCCGATCCTGATCGGCGTCACCGGCCCGCTGACCGGCCAGTACGCCCAGTACGGCGCGCAGTGGAAAAAGGGCTTCGACGTCGCGCTCGACGACATCAATGGCGCGGGCGGCATCAACGGGCGGCCGCTGGCCTACGTGTTCGAGGACAGCCAGAGCGATCCGCGCCAGACCGTGACCATCGCGCGCAAATACGTGGCCGACGAGCGCATCGTGGTCGAGGTTGGCGATTTCTCCAGCGCCGCCTCGATGGCGGCTTCGCCGATCTATCAGGCGGCGGGCCTGGTGCAGTTCGGCTTCTCCAATTCGCACCCCGACTTCACCAAGGGCGGCGACTATGTGTGGAGCAACGCCGTCAACCAGAAGGACGAGATGCCGCTGCTGGCAGATTTCGTGCGCGACCTCGGGCTGAAGAAAGTAGCGATCCTTCACCTCAACAACGACTGGGGCCGCACCGCCAAGGACCTGCTGGTTACGGCGATCAAGGAGCGCGGCGGCGAGGTGACCGGCTCGGAAGGCTATCTCGCCGACGAGAAGGACTTCCGTTCCGCTATCGTGCGGCTGCGCGGCGCCAACCCGGACTCGATCGCACTCATTGCCTACTACCCGGATGGCGCGCAGCTCACCCGGCAGATCCGTCAGGCCGGCATCACGCAGCCGATCGTCGCCGGCGGCTCGATCTATTCGCCGAAATTCCTTGAGCTTGGCGGCAACGAGGTGAACGGGGTGCTCACCACCGTGCCGTTCTTCCCCGACGATCCGCGGCCACAGGTGCAGGAATTCGTGAAGAAGTTCGTCGCGAAGCACAACGAGCAACCGGACGCCTATAACGGCCGTGCCTACGACACCTTCATCCTGCTCGCCGCCGTGATGCGGCAGTTCGGCATCGAGCGCAAAGCGATCAAGGAAGGGCTCGGCAAGATCAAGGATGTGCCGAGCGTGGTCTACGACAAGGTGACGTTCGACACCGCGACGCGCCGCGTTGCCGATCCGCATGTCAGCCGCATCGAGGTGAAGAACGGCAAGTGGACCGCCTACGAGGGCGCCAAGGCGATGCGGTAAGTGGTTTCGTCTCTCGGCCCCTGGTTCGACTACACCATCAACGGTCTGGTCGTCGGCAACATCTACGCGCTGCTCGCGGTCGGGCTGGCGCTGATCTACGGCGTCTCGCACCTCATCAATTTCGCGCACGGCTCGATCTACATGGTCGGCGCCTATATCGGCTGGCTGTGCATCACGTATCTCGGCACGCCATTGCCCGTGACCCTGGCGGCGGTCGTGATCGGCTGCGGCCTGCTCGGCATGGCGATCGAGCGCATCGGCCTGCGCCCGCTGCAGGGCTCGCCGCGGATCGCGCCGCTGCTCTCGACCATCGGCATCGGGCTGGTGCTGGATCAGATCTTCCAGCTGCTGTTCACGCCCGACCCGCGCGGCGTGCCGCTGCAGCTTCCCGAATGGCGCCTGCAGATCGGCGGCGGCACCATCGGCGCGCTCGACATCCTCATTGCGGGCATCGGACTGATCAGCGGGCTCGCGCTCTATCTCTTTTTGCGTTTCACCAAGCTCGGGTGGGCGGTGCGGGCGACCGCGCTCGATCGCGATGCCGCGCAGCAATGCGGCGTCGACGTCAACCGCGTGAACAGCGTGGTGTTCGCGATCGCCGCCGCGCTCGGCGGCGTCTCCGGCTTTCTGGTCGGCATGTATTACAACTCGATCGATCCCAACATGGGCTTTCACGCCGGCCTGAAGGGCATCGTCGCGCAGATGATCGGCGGCATGGGCAACGTGCCGGGCGCAATCGCCGGCTCGCTGCTGCTCGGCCTGATCGAGAGCTACGGCATCGCGGCCTTCGGCACCAGCTACCGCAACCTGTTCGCCTTCGTGGTGATGATCCTGATCCTGGTGCTCAAGCCCAACGGCATCTTCAGCCGCGGGCGCGGCCTGCCGCCCGAACCGCTCACCGGTACCTTCATAGCGCCAAGCGCGCCGGTGCGCATTCCGTGGGGCGTGGTGGCCGCGCTTGCCGTCGCGGCGCTGGCGCTCCCGCTGGTGGTGCGCAACGGCTATGTGCTGCAAACGCTCGGCATCGGCTGGCTCTACGCCATCCTGGCGATCAGCCTCACGCTGGTCGCCGGCACGGCCGGCATGATCTCGCTCGGACAGGCCGGCCTGCTCGCCATCGGCGCCTATGCGTCGGGGCTGCTCGCGATCAATTTCAAGCTGCCAGTGCCGATGACGGTCGCGGCCGCGGGCTTCATCACGGCGATCCTCGGCACGCTGATCATCTTTCCGTCGTTCCGCCTGCGCGGGCACTATGTCACCATCGCGACGCTCGGGGTCGGCGAGATCGTGATGCTGGTGATCCTCAACTGGGACAGCCTGACGCACGGCCCGGTCGGCCTCACCGCCATCCCGCCGCTCGCGCTGTTCGGCGGCCCGCTGCTCAGCGGCACATGGGTCTACGAGATCGCGCTCTGCGCGCTGATCGTGCTGGCGCTGTTGCAATGGCGCCTGCTCGGCTCGCATCTCGGCCGCACCATGCGCGCAATCCGCGACGACGACGTGGCGGCACGCTGCTACGGCATCGCGCTCGACCGCTACAAGAGCCTCGCCTTTAGCGTCGCGGGCTTTTCGGCCGGCATCGCGGGCGCCTTGATGGCGCACATCTTCTCGTACGTGAACCACGAGACCTTCACGTCGCAGGTCTCGCTGCTGGCGCTTACGATGGTGATCCTTGGGGGCCTCGGGAACGTTTCGGGTGCGATCCTCGGCGCCGTCATGCTGGTCAGCCTGCCCGAACTGTTCCGCGCGGCGAACGAGTACCGCATGCTGATCTACGGCATCGCGCTGCTGTTGCTGATCCGCTATCGCCCGCAGGGCCTGATGGGGACGGTGTGATGGCGCCGCTGCTGCAACTCGAAGGCCTCACGCGCCGCTTCGGCGGCGTCACGGCGGTCGATGCGCTCGCGCTGTCCGTGAATGAGGGAGAACTCGTCAGCATCATCGGCCCGAACGGCGCCGGCAAGACCACGGTGTTCAACCTCGTCACCGGCCTCGATACGCCGGACGCCGGCAAGGTCACGTTCTCCGGCCGCGACATCACCGGGCTGCCCGCCGAGCAGCTTGCGCCGCTCGGTTTCGCCCGCACCTTCCAGCACGGGCGCGTATTCGGAAATCTCTCGGTGCTCGATAACGTGCTGGTCGGCGCGCACACGCGGCTCGCAGCGGTGCGCCCGCAATGGCCGGTATTTGGCCCGATCGCAGAGCTTGCACTGGCGCTGGTGTG
>JAXDOA010000185.1:0-3518 GCA_034669125.1 Hyphomicrobiales bacterium | reverse complement strand
CGCCGAGTTCGTCAAGATGGGCGCGCGCTACGTATCGACCGGGACGGATCTCGGCTTCCTGCTGGGAGCCGCGACCGAACAGGCGAAGCAGGTGCGTGCGCTGGAGACATGAGGCCGCTGGCACGCCCCCTGCTTCTTCGCTAAGCTTTCCGCCAGCCCTTCACCCCCGAGAGGATCAATCATGCACAAACTGCTTCTGACTGCGGCCGCCACGGCGCTCGGCCTCGCGCTTGGCCTCGCTCCCGCCGCCGCCCAGACGCTCGAGAAAATCAAGCAGCGCGGCGTGCTCGTCGTCGGCAGCAAGGCCGACTACAAGCCGTTCGGCTTCCGCGATCCCTCGGGCGCGATCGTCGGCTTCGAGCCGGACATCGCCAAATACGTTGCCGACAAGCTCGGCGTGAAGCTCGAGCTCGAGCCGGTGGTCTCGTCGAACCGCATGCAGTTCCTGCAGCAGGGCAAAATCGATCTGATGATCGCCACCATGAACGACAAGCCGGACCGCCGGCAGCTCGTCGGCATCATCGAGCCGCTGTATTACGCCTCCGGCGTCAACGTGCTCGCCAACAAGAAGGCGAACCTGAAGACCTGGGAGCAGCTCAAGGACCAGAAGGTCTGCGGCATCCAGGGCGCCTGGTACAACAAGCCGGTGGCCGAGAAATACGGCGCGGACTTCATTGCCTTCAAGGGCCAGACCGAAGCCGAGGTCGCATTGCAGCAGGGGAATTGCGTCGGCTGGGTTTACGACGACACCGCCTTCGCGGAGCGCCTCGCCGATCCGAAATGGGCCGGGTTCGAGATGACGCTGCCGACCATCATGGAAGAGCCATGGGGGCTCGCGGTCCCGCTGCCCGAGCGCGACGCCGCGTGGGGCAAGTTCATGGCCGCCACAGTCGAGGAAATGCACCGCAACGGCAAGATGATCGAGCTGGAGAAGAAGTGGAACATCCCGGCGTCGGCGTTCCTCAAGAAGATGAACGAGCAGTATTCGAAGAAGGGGTCGTAGGAGTTGGTCATTCCGGGGCGCGCCCAAGAGCGCGTTCACGCGCGTCTGCGACGCGCTATGGGCGCGAGCCCGGAATCCATAACCACCGCACTATCGATGTGGCACAGCCGGTGCCAATTCCCAATCTTGCGTCTATGGATTCCGGGCTCGCCGCTGCGCGGCGCCCCGGAATGACGTGGTGCGTGTGACGTGAGCTTTGACCTCCAACCGCTCTGGGACTGGTTCCGGGTGCTCCATGAGACATCCGGGATCAAGCTCACCATCTTCTACGACGCCTTCGACCGCGCGCGCTTCTTCAACGGCTTCCTGACGTCGGTCCGCCTGATGGCGGTGTGCCTGGTGGCGAGCGTCGTCATCGGCGTGGTCGGCGCGTGGATTCAAGGGTCGCGGCTGCGCGCGCTGCGCCTGATCACGCAGGGCTACATCCAGTTCTTCCGCAACACCCCGCCGCTGGTGCAGCTTTATTTTTTCTATTTCGCGCTCGGCTCCTACCTGAAAATCTCCACCGGCACCGGCATCGCCGTTCCGATCGTGTCGAACTTCACCTGGGCGGCGATCTGCCTCTCGTTCTACGCCGGCGCGTTCAACGTCGAGATCTTCCGCGCCGGGATCGAGGCGGTGCCGCGCGAGACGCTCGAAGCCGCCGAAAGCCTCGGCTATTCGCGGCTCAAGGCCTATATCTTCGTGATCCTGCCGCTCGCCTTCCGCATCAGCCTGCCGGCGCTCAACAACAATCTGGTCAACCTGATCAAGACCACCACCATCGCCTATGCGATCGCGGTGCCGGAGATGCTGTACGTCGCAAACCAGATCTGGTCCGACGAGTCGAACGTGCCGGAGATGATGAACGTGCTGCTGATCACCTACGTGTCGCTGGTCGGCATTCTGGTCTGGGTGATGGGCCGCTGGGAGCGGGCCTTGCGCATTCCGGGATACACCTCGGCATGATCGCGAACCGCACCGATTTGCCCGTGCTCAAGCCGTTTCGCGTCGGCGCGACGGAGCCCTGGCGCATCAACGCATGGCACGGCGCAGCGCTTGTCGTCGCGCTCGCCTTGGCGGTCGGGATCGGCGAGGCGCAGGCGCAAAGCTCAGGCCAGCCGGGCATCACCGCGACGATCCTGAAATGGACGCCGCTGCTCGCGCAGGGCTTCGCGCTCAACATCGCGATGAGCTTCCTCGCCATGGCGATCGGCACGGTGATCGGCGTGCCGTTAGGCTTGGCCCAAATCTCGCTGCTGCTGCCGGTGCGCACGTCCTCGTGGTTCGTCACGCAGTTCTTCCGCAACTCGCCGTGGCTGGTGCTGCTGTTTTACTGCATGCTGCTGCTGCCGTTCGAGGTGAACATCGGCGGCACCATCGTGCCGCTGCCCGGCTGGCTGAAATCCACCATCGGGCTGTCGCTGCCGGTGATGGCCAACGTGTCAGAGCTGGTGCGCGGCGCGGTGCGCTCGATTCCGTTCGGCCAGTGGGAGGCGGCCGAATCGGTCGCGATGTCACGCTGGCAGACGTTGCGCATGGTCATCCTGCCGCAATGCATCAAGCGCATGACGCCGCCGTGGATGAACCTGTATGCGATCCTCACCGTCGCGACGCCGCTCACCTCCGTGGTCGGGGTGAGCGAGGCAATGACCCTGACCGGCGATATTCTGTCAGCGGAAGCGCGCACCGAGCTGCTGGTGCCGATGTACCTCTATTTGCTGCTGTGGTTCTTCCTCTATTGCTATCCGATCGCGCGCGCGACGCTCGCGCTGGAAACGCGCTTCGCGGTGAAATGATGGTTTGGACTCCCGACCAGCCGCTGGTGTGCCTTGCCGACGTGCACAAGACGTTCGGCGGCAACGAAGTGCTCAAGGGCGTCTCGATGGAGGTGATGAAGGGCGAGGTGGTCTGCATCATCGGCCCGTCCGGCTCGGGCAAGTCCACGCTTCTGCGCTGCGTCAACGCGCTGGTGCCGATCGAGAAGGGCTCGATCCTGGTCGAAGGGCAGGAGGTGAACGACCCGAAACTCGACAAGCTCGCGCTGCGCCGCAAGGTCGGCATGGTGTTCCAGCAATACAATCTGTTCCCGCACAAGACCGCGCTGGAGAACGTCATGATGGCGCCGGTGCATGTCTTGAAACGCGACAAACAGGAGGTCGAGCACCAAGCGCTCGCGCTGATCGCCAAGGTACGTTTACAGGGGAAGGAGCACGCCTATCCGGGCGAACTGTCCGGCGGCCAGCAGCAGCGCATCGCGATTGCGCGCTCGCTCGCGATGAATCCGGACGTGATGCTGTTCGATGAGGTGACCGCCGCGCTCGATCCCGAGACCGTGAAGGGCGTGCTGGTCGCCATCCGCGAGTTGGCGGAAGACGGCATGACCTGCATGATCGTGACGCACGAAATGGGCTTCGCGCGCGAGGTCGCCCATCAGGTCTATTTCACCGACGGCGGCATATTGGTGGAGCACGCGCCGCCGAAGCAGTTTTTCGCCAGCCCGCGCGATCCAAGGACGCGCCAGTTTCTGGATCAG
>JAXDOA010000184.1:0-4621 GCA_034669125.1 Hyphomicrobiales bacterium | reverse complement strand
GCAACGCGATCGTGCTGATGGATAATACCTGGGCGACGCCGCTGTTTTTCCCGCCGCATGAACGGGGCGTCGATATCGCGATCGAGGCCGGCACCAAGTACTGCAGCGGTTCATCCGATCTGTTGCTCGGGATGGTATCGGCGAACGAGCGTTGCTGGAAGGATTTGCGCGCCACCTTCGACACCATGGCGATCTGCGCCGGACCGGAGGATGTGTTTCTGGCGTTGCGCGGCCTGCGCACCATGAAGGTGCGCCTTATGCACCATCAGGAGTCCGCGCTGGCGGTCGCCCGATGGTTCGCAGCGCGCCCGGAAGTCGCGCGCGTGCTCCACCCTGCCCTCCCGTCCGATCCCGGCCATGCGCTGTGGAAGCGCGATTTCACCGGCGCGTCGGGCCTGTTCAGCATCGTGTTGAAGCCGATGCCGGACAAGGCCGCGCATGCCTTCATCAACGCGCTGACGCTGTTCGGGATCGGCGCGTCGTGGGGCGGCTTCGAGAGCCTTGCGATTCCGTTCGACTGCGCGGCTTTCCGCACCGCGACCACGTGGAATCCGGGCGGGCCGTGCATCCGCTTCCATATCGGGCTGGAAGACGTCGGCGATCTGACTGCCGATCTGGAGCGCGGGTTCGCCGCAATGCGTCAAGCCGTTGCCTGACCGCGCTCGCGCAACACGAAATAGAGATTGCGCACATAGATAAACAGGCCGAGGCCCTGCCCCGCGATGAACACGGGGTCGCGGCGATAGAGCGAATAGATAAACAGCAGCACGCCGCCGCCGATCGAGAAGATCCAGAATGCCGTTGGAATGATGCTGCGGCCGGCACGCTCGGAGGCGATCCACTGCACCAGGAAGCGCATGCTGAACAGGGCTTGCGCCAGGAAGCCGAGCGCGATCCACCAGTCGAATTGCATGATGAAGACGTCATGCAGATAGTTCGTAAGACCGCTGAGCATTCAAACCTCCGAAACCTGCGGCACTCGTTTGCGGCGGCGAACGAGCCACCACACGCCGGCCAGATCGAGAATGCCGACCCAAAGCCGGTCCCATAATCCGTAGTTCGATTTTCCTGCGTGGCGCGGCCGGTCGATCACGTCGACATAGCCGATGGCATAGCCGTCGCGCTGGAACAGCGCGGGCAGGAAGCGGTGCAGCGCGTCGAAATACGGCAGCGCGAGGAATGCATCGCGCCGGAACACTTTCAGCCCGCAGCCCGAGTCGCGCGTGCCGTCGCGCAGGATTGCTCCGCGTACGCCGTTCGCGATGCGCGACTGCAATTTCTTGTAGGCACCGGAGCGGCGCCCGACGCGCTGACCGGCGACGAGCCCGATGCGCGCGCCGCCCTGCTCGAACGCATGCAGCAGCGCCGGAATGAACGAGGGATCGTTCTGCCCGTCACCATCGAGCGTGGCGACGACCGGCGCGCGCGCCGCGATCACGCCGCTGCGCACCGCGGCCGATTGCCCGCAGGAAGTCGCATGCTTGATCTGCCGCAGCCACGGCCGCTCTGCCTTGAGCGTGCTCAACGCGGCCTCGGTGCCGTCGGTCGAGCCGTCGTTGACGTAGATCAGCTCGTAGCTCCAGCGCCCCTTGAGCGCCGCCGCGATCTCGTCGGTGAGCAGGCGGACATTGTCGGCTTCGTTACGCACCGGCACCACCACCGAAACGGCGGGTTCAGGCGTCCCGGCTGGGGGATTCGTGTCGGGCATTCGGCATCCGTTGTGAGGCCCGCGCTTCTTATTGGCCCGTGAGCCTGCGGGCAACCGTCTTGACGCGGCGCCATGACGGCCCCGGCATCGCATGCACGGCACCATCCCCGCCGGGGACGAACGCGAGGCCGCGCGCCGCAAACCAGTTGCGCACCAGGATTGCGCCGAAGCCGCCGACGAAGGCGGCGGAGAAGACGTCACTGACGAAATGCGCCTGGATGACGACGCGGCTCAACCCGATCACCGCGGCGAAAATCCAGACCGGCACGCGCGCCTTGGGCCAGAGCAGACTGATCGCGACCGCGAGCGCGAAAGCCGCCGCGCTGTGTCCGGATGGCAGGCTCGCGTATTTGGCCTGCCAAGACCACGGCGCGTAGACGAACGGGCCGAGTTCGGAAGGCCGCAACCGCCCGATGAATCCTTTCACGATCGTCACAAAAAGGCCGGGCAGCGCGATCGCCAGAAAAAGGAACTCGAGGCGCACGATCAGACTCGCGAGCACGAGAGCGGTCATGCGTCCGGCGGAAGGCGTGCACAGGATCGCCGCAAGCACGATCAGGCAGCCGATCGGGATCAGCGTCCAGCCGGAGCGGCCGTAATCGGTGATCTCGTTGAATGTCGCGACGACCCATAGCGGCAAGGTGGCGGCGAAGGTCACGCCGCGGGCGTCGAGCACGATCATGCAGAACGCCACGATAGCGATGCCGGCGTTGCCCCAGAGCGCGAGCCGTCGCCGGGGCGGCAGCAGCCGGCTCTCCTTGAATCGGCGTGGGCGGACGACCAGGGAGAGCCAGGCCTTGAGGTTCGCCGCGACCCGGCGCAGCCCGGTGCCCATCCTGGCATGCTTGCCGGCGTGCAGGCTCGCCGTCATCGCGGCGGGTCCGTGCGGTAGATTGTGAACGAGAGCGAGCGCCCCCCATTGAAGTTGAACGCGTTCTCCAGCCGCCCGCGCAGGCGATAGCGCAACCCGATCTGCTCGGCGCGCTGCGCGAAGGCGCGGTCGTGTCGCGCCTCGACAATGGCGTAGCGGCAGTCACCGCCGCGCAGGATGTCGGCCGCGGTCGAGCCATCGACGAGGCGCGTGCGCGTTCCGTGCAGGAAGACGAGGCTCGGTTCATGGAAGCCTGCCGATGCAATGACCGGGTTGGGGCAATCGGCATCGCGGACAAAATCGGTGAGCGCTCCACTGGGGAAGATCGGCCGCATCAGCGGCATCGCAACGCCAAGGGTCGCGATCGTCATGAACAACATGCCGAGCGAAGCGCGCAGCAGCGAACGCTCCGCGCCCTCCACATCATAGAGGCGCCAGGCGTAGAAGCCGAAGATCAGGCCCACCGCACCGAACGGCCAGGCGAGCCACGCGAACTGGCCGCGCATGTAAAGCACCAGCCAGACCGCTGCAGCCGGAATGACCGCGGCGAAGAACGGCCACATCACGGTGAAGCGGGTCAGATGAGGATTGTTCGAGAGTGCGCGCTTCTCGATCGCCCAGGCGATCAGGATCGCGACCGCCGGATAAAGCGGCAGCACGTAATGCGGCAGCTTGGTGACGACCAGTTCGAAGACGATCCAGCACGGCACGACCCACGCCAGCAGGAAGCGCAACGAGGGCTCGGCACGGTGTCTCCAAATGGCCGGCGCTGCGACCGCGGCCAAGGGTGCGGCCGGCCAGAACGTGAGCCAGAACAACACCAGATAATAGCCGGGCGGCGCGCCGTGGGTTTCCTGTCCCTTGAAGATCTTGGCGAACAGATCCTGCCCGACCGATTCCTGCAGGAAGCTGTCGCCCGCCCGCCCCATGATGGCGAGGAACCACGGCAGCACCAGCACAAGAACCCACAACACGCCGACCAACGGCCGAAGCCTCATCAGCCAACGCGCGGAGCGATCCGCGATGATGAGAAACAGCGCCGCGAGGCCCACCACCATCAGGATCAGCGGACCTTTCAGCAAAATGCCGCCCGCCAGCGCGGTCCACAGGACCAGCGCGTGGCTCCATGGGATGTCGCGCCCGGTCGATTGCGTGAGATACGCGCGCGCCATCACGCCCATCGCGGCGGCGCTGCACATCAGCAGCACAGCGTCGGTCTTGGCGAGCCGCGCCTCGATATTGAGCAGCAGGCAGGTCGCCATCATCAGGCCGGCGAGGAAGGCGCCGCGCCGGGTCACGAATGCCAGCGCCGACCAGTAGGTCAGCAGCACCGCGCCGATGGCGCCGAGCAGCGATGGAATGCGGTAGAGCCAGATGGTCTGGCGCGCGTTCGGCAGGCCGACCGCTTCGGCGGCGCGCACCACGCCAGCCTGCAGCCAGTAGATGCCGACCGGCTTCTTGTAGCGGACCTCGTCCTGGAAGCGGATGTCGATGTAGTCGCCGCTCTCGATCATCTGCTTGGTCGCCTGCGCGAAGCGCGCTTCGTCGCGGTCGACCGGCGGAATGTTGAAGAAGCCAGGCAGGAATGAAACGAGCGAGATGAGAATGAGGACCACAATCGCGCGCGCATGCGACGCGGTCGCCTGTGCGAACAGCGCGCCGATATCCTTGGTCAGCGATTTCGGCGCGAGCCGCGCGATCATGTCCCCGCCCGTCACAATTCGGCCGGACACTAGAGGAAATGCGGCGCTTCGCAAAGCCGCGCTAACCGCTTTGGATCGCTCGATTATCCGCTATTTGACATGACGCCGCACGTCACCGGCCGGGCTTCGCCTCGACGCAGCTCCCAGCGCCTGAGACTCTCGCAGCGATGTTCGAAGCGTCTTTGCTTGTCGTGCCCATTCCGATGAATTCACCGGGGCCCACGTTCCGCGCGCCAGCGTTCACGTGCAACTGGCCCGACGGAAGCCGGTAGACGCACTTCCAGCGGCAGAGCGAACGAGATGCGTTGTTCGTGTTCGTCAGGACCACCCACGAGGCCC
>JAXDOA010000183.1:0-6639 GCA_034669125.1 Hyphomicrobiales bacterium | reverse complement strand
GTTTCGCCGGCCGCCGCCATCCGCGGCGAGGAGCACTGGACCAACAAGGGCAGCGATGTCCGTCTGTTCCTGTGGAACAAGAATGCCGGCGATCCGTCGGGGCCGGCCGGCCGAATTCTGTTCGTGCACGGCTCCTCGATGGCCTCGCAGCCGACCTTCGACCTACAGGTGCCGGGGCGCACGGACTCCTCCGCGATGGACTGGTTCGCCGCGCGCGGCTTCGACTGCTGGTGCGTCGATATGGAGGGCTACGGCCGCTCCACCAAGGATCGCGACAACAATGCGCCCATTTCATATGGCGCGGACGATTGCTACGCGGCCGCCCAATACATCCACAAACTGCGCGGCAACAACCGCCCCTTCCTGGTCTACGGCATATCGTCGGGTGCGTTGCGCGCGGGACTGTTTGCCGAGCGCCATCCCGAGAAGGTCGACCGCCTCGCCCTCGACGCGATGGTGTGGACCGGCGAAGGCGCCCCGACCCTCGTCGAGCGGCGCAAGCGGCTGCCCGAGTTCATTTCCAAGAACCGCCGCCCGATCAACCGCGACTTCGTGTTCTCGATCTTCAATCGCGATCATCCCGGCACCGCCGAGGACACGGTGATCAGCGCCTTCGCCGACGCGATCCTGAAGCTCGACGACAGCGTGCCGACCGGCACCTATGTGGACATGTGCTCGAAGCTGCCGGTGGTGAACCCGGAGAACATCAAGGCCGCCACCATCGTGATGCGCGGCCAATGGGATGGAATCGCCAGCATGGAGGATTTGATCAAATTCTTCGACAAGCTGCCCAACCCCGACAAGCAGTTCGCCGTGATGCCCGGCATCTCGCACGCGAGCTTCCAGCAGAAGAACTACATGCTGGTCTATCACATTCTGCTCGGTTTCTTCTCGCAGCCCGCGCCGGTGTATCGGGGATAGTGCGAGTCTGCGCGCCGCGGCGATGCAACCGGCGTGGTTGGTAGCGAGACGGTCGCGACTTGCTACAATCGCCATATGAGCACGCGGTTGCCGATCCTGCTTTGCTTCGACGTCGAACCCGACGACAAGATCGCCGAGGGACAAGCGGACTGGGCCGGCATCGGACCGCTGGTCGCGCTTCTGACGCGTTACCGGCCGAGGTTCGAGGCGGCGACTGGCCAGCCGTGCCGGTTTTCGTGGTTTCTGCGCATGGACCCGCAGGTGGCCGAGCTGCACGGCGGCAGACAGGATTGGGTCGCGGTCGCATTTGAGCGCGAGTTTCGCATCCTGCGTGCCGCCGGAGATGAGATCGGCCTCCATGTCCATCCCTGGAAGCGGACAGCAGACGGCTGGGTGTCGGAATTTCGCGACCCCTCTTGGGTCGAACACTGCGTACACACTTCGTTCAACGCATACCGGCGCGCTTTTGGGAGGCGGTGCCGATCGTTCCGCTTCGGCGATCGCTGGATGGACCAGCGGACCATGCGGCTGCTCAATGCGCTGGGCGCACGCTTCGACCTCACCACCGAACCGGGCCAAAGCGGCTTTCCGATACCGGCGTACATGGATGCGCTGTTCCTCGGCGGCCGTCCCGACTACACGGACGCGCCGCGGCATCCCTATCGTCCTTCAACGCAGGATTACCGCGTGGCTGGTCGCTGGCTTCGGCGCATGGGCATCACGGAAATCCCGATCAGCACCGCTGCCGATGAGGACGCCGGCATCGGCACGCTCTACCTCGCCAACGACGGGGCCACGACCTGCCGCCAGATCGATCTGTTGCTCGCAGACGAGACGACCCGTCACCTCGCGTTGCCCGCACGCACAGACATCGCGATCCGGCCGAACGAACGCCTGAACCTCGAAACGATCCTCGAACACCTTCTCGCGCACTCGCAGCGTGACCGCTTGCGGCTGACGACACCGCCCGGCGTGTAGCCGCGCGGCAAACCGGACCTGGGGGACCACCCTGCCCTCGCTTGAGAACGAGGGTTGGCGGGAGCGACGGGACTCGAACCCGCGGCCTCCGGCGTGACAGGCCGGCGCTCTAACCAACTGAGCTACGCCCCCGGAAAAGCCTTGATTTTCAGGCTTTCTTAAGGGTCCGATGGGATACGACCCGTATCCCGCCAAGTCAAGACCGGTTAGAATCCCCCGTCGATTCGCAACAAGTCGCGCGTCCCGATTCTTGGCCGTTGCATTTCCACGTAGTCATAGGGTCGAGAATCGCTTATGGGACGGGCATAACTTGCGTGTTCCAACCAGGATGACAAAAGGAGACGTTTACCCATGGCGGCCAAGACAACTGCTCCCACCGTGACCCTGAAGCACCTCTCGGCCAACGTGGCCGAGGCGCACGAGCTTTCGAAAAAGCAATCCGAGGCGATCCTCGGCAACATGATCGAACTCATCGTGAAGCACCTCAAGAAGGGCGACCGCATCCGGATCGGCGGCCTCGGCATCCTGCAGGTGCGCAAGCGCGCCGCGCGCATGGGCCGCAATCCCGCGACCGGCGAGCCGATCAAGATCAAGGCGAGCAAGAAGGTCGCGTTCCGTGCCGCGAAAGAACTGAAAGAAGCCGTGTAACTCCAGCCTTCGCGGCCATGCCGCTTCGGCGGACAAGTCGCGGATGAAGGCTGCCCGCCGAAGCTTCAGCGAAGGCGGGCCGATTACCGGATGAAAGGCTGTCCGTCTCCCCTGGGGGCACGACGGGCAGCCTTCATCTTTTATGATGCTCTTCTTTTTATGATGCTCTTCGGTGGAGATCGTGGAGCACCCAACGATGTTGTTGCCTGAAGCAGATAGCGCGACACGCGCCTGGTTCATCGCGTGGCTCGAGCGTTTCGCGGGCTATGTGCGTGACGTGGACTATGCCGCCGCGCGGCCGCTGTTTCATCCCGACGTGCTCGCGTTCGGCACGCATCGCGACATCATCTCGGGACTTGCCGCGTGGCAGACCGCGCAGTGGGACAATGTCTGGCCGAAAACGTCCGACTTCCGTTTCGACACCGCGGTCACGCGCGTGCTCGTCTCATCCGACAACACGATGGCGACAGTCATCGCGCCCTGGACCAGCACCGGCTACCACCAGGACGGCACGCCGTTCGAACGGCCCGGCCGCGCCACGATGATCTTCAACAGGCTGGAGGGCGCTTGGCTCTGCACGCACTCGCACATGTCGCTCAACCGCGGTGTGCCGCAGCAGTCTTATGCGAACAGGCCGGTGAAGTCGGAGTAGCGGAAGGCTGGCTTGCCAATCGTAGCCGGCAACAGGCCTGCCTTCGCCCTTTGGGCTTCATCGGGCAATCTGCACCGCTGCGCGGCGCAGAGGTGTTGGCTCGCCAGCCGTAGCCGCGGCACCAGCCCTGCCTTCGCGCTTCGCGCTACGGCGGGCAGCCTTGCGCTGCTTCGCAGCGAAGGCTGGTGGGCGATGACGGGCTCGAACCGCCGACATCCTGCGTGTAAAGCAGGCGCTCTACCAACTGAGCTAATCGCCCGGCGCCGAAACGTCTATCGCCGCGGCCACTGGTTAGGCAAGTACGCGAGCCGCCAAAGCAAAAAGCCCCGGGCAGGTCCCGGGGCTTTTGCATCGCGCTTCGCGACAAACGCCTAGGGCATAACGTGATAGTTGATGCCAACGCGGACGATGTTGTCGCGTACGCGTGTCGTTGCGGCGCCTGCGAATGTCGTGTCCACAACCGTGGTAAAGCCCTGCTGCGGCACGTTGGCTAAAGTCGCAGTCGTCGCGCCGCCGAGCGCACCGCTCGCCGTGTTGCCGAGGTCAACGTAGAGGTATTCGGCCTTCACGCTCCAATTCGGGGACAGCATTGCCTCGATGCCGCCTCCGATCGTCCAGCCGAGGCGCGTCGTGCTGATGCTGCTTCCCAGCAGCGGTAGACCGAGGATGCCGGAGGCGTAGTCGGCCTTGACCTGGCCGTAGGCCGCACCGCCGGTCACGTAAAGCAGGACCCGCGGGTCAACGAGCAGGCCGGCGCGCGCGCGCGCGGTACCGAACCATTGCAATTTATAGTCCGCGTTGGCGACGAAGCCTCCGACCGGGCAGCCCACCGTGAGGCAGAAGCTCGTGGAGCCGCGTTGACCGGTCCATTGGGCATCGGTCTCAAGACCAAATACCCAAGCACTGGCTTGCCAGTTATAACCGATTTGTCCGCCCGCGACTCCGCCGTCGATATTCGCAGTGCCGGCGCCGACGAAGCCTGGGCCTGCCGCCGTCACGTCGCTGGTCAAGGTCTCGGCCGGCGTTCCAAAGGCGCGGAACGTGCGGGTGCGGACTGTGGAGGTTCCGGCAACTTCGTAGGGATCGCGCCCGAAGCTGTAGCCGACGTTGCCGCCGAGGTAGAAGCCGGTCCAGTTAGAGACGACCGGCGCCATCATCGGCGCCTTGACGGGCAGCGGCCGGGGAGGAAGATCAGCAGCCACCGCTGCAATCGGTGCGCTCAAAACCAGCGCCGAAAGAGTGCCTAAAAAGAGACGCATGTCGTCCTCCCAAATCTGGTATTCCGCTGGGAAAGGTACTGGCCGAAACGGTCCCGGCCTAGTGCAAAAAAGACACGGTCGGCCACCATCTCGCGCCGGGCCTAATCCGCTGATGCGGCACGATAATTCTATCTCCTTCGGTCGCAATTGGAGAAGGCAAACGAAAAGCGGCGCCGTTGCCGGCGCCGCCCTGTTTGTTCAAGCCTCGATCGCCGATCAGTGGGCGATCAGGGTCGGGCTGTCGTCCTCGACCGCCGGCACGTCGACCGGCTTGGCGGTGGCCTCGTCCCATTCGATCGGCTCCGGCTTGCGCGTCAGCGCTTTCGCCAAAACCTCGTCCATGCGCGAGACCGGGATGATATCAAGCCCGCCTTTGATCTGATCCGAGATTTCCACAAGATCCTTGGCGTTCTCCTCGGGGATCAGCACGGTCTTGATGCCGCCGCGCAGCGCGGCGAGCAGTTTCTCCTTCAGCCCGCCGATCGGCAGCACACGGCCGCGCAGCGTGATCTCGCCCGTCATGGCGACATCGCGGCGCACCGGGATGCCGGCCATCACCGAAACGATCGCCGTCACCATGGCGACACCGGCCGACGGACCGTCCTTCGGCGTCGCACCTTCCGGCACGTGCACGTGGATGTCGCGCTTGTCGAACTGCGGCGGCTCGATACCGAAGGCGATCGCGCGTGAGCGGACGTAGGACGCCGCCGCCGAAATCGACTCCTTCATCACGTCGCGCAGGTTGCCGGTCACCGTCATGCGGCCCTTGCCGGGCATCATGGCGGCTTCGATCGTGAGCAACTCGCCGCCAACGTCGGTCCAGGCAAGTCCCGTGACCACGCCGACCTGATCGTTCTCCTCGATCTCGCCATAGCGATACTTCGGCACGCCGAGATAGTCGGGCAGGTTTGCGTCGGTGATCTTCACCACCTTGGACTTCTTGTTGAGCATCAACTCCTTCACGGCCTTGCGGGCCAGTGTCGAGAGCTCGCGCTCGAGATTGCGCACGCCCGCTTCCCGCGTGTAGCGGCGGATCAAGAGCTTCAGGCCTTCGTCGTCGATCGACCATTCCTTCGGGTCGAGCCCGTGCTTGGCGATCGCATTCGGGATCAGGTGCTTGCGCGCGATCTCGACCTTTTCGTTCTCGGTGTAGCCGGCGATGCGGATGATCTCCATCCGGTCCATCAAGGGCGGCGGGATGTTGAGCGTGTTCGCCGTCGTGATGAACATCACGTTCGAGAGATCGTAGTCGACCTCGAGATAGTGGTCGCTGAATGTGTGGTTCTGTTCGGGGTCGAGCACCTCGAGCAGCGCCGAGGACGGATCGCCGCGGAAATCGGCGCCCATCTTGTCCACCTCATCGAGCAGGAACAGCGGGTTCGAGGTCTTCGCCTTGCGCATCGACTGGATGATCTTGCCGGGCATCGAGCCGATGTAGGTGCGCCGGTGGCCGCGTATCTCGGCCTCGTCGCGCACGCCGCCGAGCGAAACGCGCACGAATTCGCGGCCGGTCGCCTTCGCGATCGACTTGCCGAGCGACGTCTTGCCGACGCCGGGGGGACCGACGAGGCACAGGATCGGACCGGTCAGCTTGTTGGCGCGATTCTGCACCGCGAGATACTCGACGATGCGCTCCTTGACCTTCTCAAGCCCGTAGTGGTCGTTGTCGAGAACGTTCTGCGCCTGCGGCAGGTCCTTCTTGACCTTCGACTTCTTGTTCCACGGGATCGACAGCAGCCAGTCGAGATAGTTGCGCACGACGGTCGCTTCCGCGGACATCGGCGACATCTGCTTGAGCTTCTTGAGCTCATGCATCGCCTTCTCGCGTGCTTCCTTCGAGAGCTTGGTCTTCTTGATCTTCTCTTCCAGTTCGGAGAGTTCGTCGCGGCCTTCCTCGTCGCCCAGCTCCTTCTGAATCGCCTTCATCTGTTCGTTGAGGTAGTACTCGCGCTGCGTCTTCTCCATCTGGCGCTTCACGCGCGTGCGGATGCGCTTCTCGACCTGCAGCACGGAGATTTCGCTCTCCATCAACGCCAGGCACTTCTCGAAACGCTTGGCGACGGAGTGGATTTCCAGGATCGCCTGCTTGTCGGGAATCTTGACCGCCAGATGGGACGCGACGGTGTCGGCGAGCTTGGCGTAGTCCTCGATCTGCTGGACCACGCCGACGACTTCCGGCGA
>JAXDOA010000182.1:0-3353 GCA_034669125.1 Hyphomicrobiales bacterium | reverse complement strand
AGACGCCGCAAAAATCCGCTCGCTCTATGTCACACTCGACGAAGCCCGTTTCTATTTCCCGACCGACATCTGCAATATTCTCGGCGATCTCCACAGCCGCTCCGAACTCTTCCTTGCTCATCTCGGTATGGCAAGAATTCGAAACATCGACGTCGACGAAGATGAGGAGCGCACTCGCAATGCTGAGACTCTTGCTTCCGACCAATCAATGCTCCGAGCAATTTATGCGTCTCTTCCCGTAGACTTCGCACCAGCGCTTGCCTTCAAGCAGCTTACTTCTCACTAGTCTCGGCACCCTAGTTTGCGAGGCGGTGGGCACGCTGCGCCCTCGCTGGCGCGACGGCGCGCTTTGCCCACCCTACAAATCTTGAATTTCTCTGATCCTATTACTTGAACAAAGTCCTTGACAGCGAGTCGCTCCTCCGCTATCAAAGGCCCACTCTCCCACACATTAATCCGCGGCTCCTGCCGCGCGCCGCATCGCCCCGCCGCGTTTCACGCGCGCGGGCGCCGCCGCGAATCCCGGAGCACACCATGCCCCCCGAACTCACGCCCGAAACCTGGATGCAAATCCGCTACGAGTACGAGCATACCGAGAAGCCGGTCGACGACATCTGCCTCGATCACGGCGTCTCGCCGACCACGTTGCGCGAGCGCATGCGGCGCTGGCGCTGGACGCGGCGGCGCCAGCCGATTTCGGCCGAAGGTCCGCCACCGGTGTTGCCAAACGAATACGCGGGACCGCTTGTCCCCGCCGCGGCGCCGATCCGCGCGCCTGCGCCATCAGTGTGGGTCGAGGCACACGACGAACCTGCGCCAGATTCACCCGCACCGTACGCCGCGCCTCGCGAAGAGCCGCCGCCCGGTCAGAGCGAGATCGTGCCGCGGCTGCAGAGCGCGGTCGCGCGCGTGCTGCCCGCGATCGAGGCGACCGTCGCGCGGCTTGCGGGGCCGATGCCGCCGCGCGAGATGGAGCGGGCCGCCCGCACGCTCACGTCGCTGACGCGCACCTTGCGCGAATTGAACGGGCTGCTGAGCCAATACCCCGCGCCGCCTGACCCCGACAACGAACGCGGACCCGACGATCCTGACGAGTTCGCCCTCGATCTTTTACGAAGGCTCAACGAATTCGCGGCGAGCCGCGCCGCGAGCACCGCTGCCGAAAATGAGACGGCAGGTGCCTAGAGTCTGATGATCTTGTCCGAAAACCGGTATCCACTTTTCGGGATCATGCCCTAGATGCGCGGCCTTGAGCCGCGTAGCTGTCCGGCCGCTCACGTCCCGCCGGAGTTACTCACCAAACTCGACGGCTCGACCTTCACGCCCGGGCCCATGGTGGACGAGATCGCCACCCGGTTGAGGTAGTGGCCCTTGGCGCCCGGAGGCTTGGCCTTCTGCACCGCGTCCGTGAAGGCGCGGATGTTCTCGACCAGTTTCTCGGCCGAGAACGAGGCCTTGCCGACGCCGGCCTGCACGATGCCGGCCTTCTCGACGCGGAACTCGACCGAGCCGCCCTTCGCGCCCTCGACCGCGGACTTGATGTCCATGGTGACGGTGCCGACCTTCGGGTTCGGCATCATGCCGCGCGGACCGAGCACCTTGCCGAGCCGGCCGACCAGCGGCATCAGGTCGGGCGTGGCGATCACGCGGTCGAAGTCGATCTTGCCGCCCTGGACCTCGGCGACGAGGTCCTCCGCGCCGACCACGTCGGCACCGGCCGCCCTCGCCTCGTCGGCCTTGGCGCCGCGCGCAAACACCGCGACGCGCTGCGTGCGGCCCGTGCCGTTCGGCAAATTGACCACGCCGCGCACCATCTGGTCGGCATGGCGCGGATCGACGCCGAGGTTCATCGCGATCTCGATCGTCTCGTCGAACTTCGACGTGGCGCGCTCCTTCACGAGCTTCACCGCCTCGTCCAGCGCATAGGCCTTCGCCGGGTCGATACCCTCACGCGCCTTGGTCACTCGCTTGCCCGCGCTCATGCCGCCACCTCGATGCCCATCGACCGCGCCGAACCTTCCACCATGCGCATCGCGGCTTCCACCGTGTCGCAGTTGAGGTCCTTCATTTTCTGCTCGGCGATTTCCTTGACCTGCGCCTTGGTCACTTTGCCGGCCTTGTCGCGGCCGGGCGTCTTGGAGCCGCTTTCGAGCTTGGCGGCCTTCTTGAGGAAGTAGGACACCGGCGGGGTGCGCATCTCGAAGGTGAACGACTTGTCGCCGTAGATCGTGATCACCACGGGGATCGGCGAGCCCTTCTCCAACTGCGAGGTCTTCGCGTTGAAGTCCTTGCAGAACGCCATGATGTTCAGGCCGCGCTGACCGAGCGCGGGACCGATCGGCGGCGACGGATTGGCCGCGCCGGCCGGCACTTGCAGTTTGAGGAATCCGGTAATCTTCTTCGCCATCTCTTACTCCTGTCAGTGGTGCGGATCTTGACGGCCTGGCTAAGCCGCCTCACCTCCCACGTTTCGAACTCACCCGGCCTGCCACACCACCAAACTCGTTCCACGGACATGCCGCAGGCCGAGATGCCGGCTTGCCTCGATCTCCTCGAGTGCGCGGGTGACGCCGTCCCATACACCGTAGTCGTGCCAGACGACCATCCCTTTGTTGGCCACGAGGTGGAATGCGGTTCCTGAGTCCGCCATCACATAGTCATGCGCGTGCGATCCGTCTACGAAAACGAGCCCGGCGCGGCCGATATGCGCCGACCAGTCGAACGCCGCCGAATCGCCCATGAGCTGCGTGATGGGGCGCCTCGCGTGGGCCCATTCGGGCGGCGCTTGAAGGAAGCGGCGCCCGGAGCGCGGCTTTTCCACATAGGCGCGCTCGCCCGGCGCCAGATCGAATTTGGGCGGTGTGTCCGGCGGCAAATCCAGTGTGAAGACAGTAAGATGCGCCGGAGCGTTGACGGCTAGGTTGAGCGTGGTGCGCCCGTCGAAGGTGCCGATTTCGACGATCCGATCGCCTGAGCGCGTCGCGGCTGCGGCACTCGCCAGCACGGCAAGCTCGGCCAGGCTCACGTCGCCGGTGTTCTTGCGCGTTTCCAGAAGCCGGATGGGCCGCGGATCGATGACCTCGCGCCAATCGGCGAGCGGGAGATTCGTTTTCTGCCCGCGCGTCACACCGCGCACGCGGCGGCTCAGGTCCCGCACCTCGCGGCCGAATGTCGATATCGGGAGATAGACCGAGCGGGCGTAGAATCCGGTGAGGCGAGCGCGCAACTAGAGCTTCTCGACCTGCCCGAATTCCAGTTCCACCGGCGTCGCGCGGCCGAAGATCGACACCGCGACCTTCAGGCGCGAGCGCGCCTCGTCGACTTCCTCGACCGTGCCGTTGAACGACGCGAAC
>JAXDOA010000181.1:0-6405 GCA_034669125.1 Hyphomicrobiales bacterium | reverse complement strand
TTTTGCATCTCGCGTGCGACCGCCTTCTGCTCGTCGAGGTTTCCCGCTGCTGCCCATTTGTCGCGCAGCTTCTCGTGGGTCTCGTCCGAAGGCCAGCCGAACCAGCCCTTCTCGCCGTTGGCCTGATGGCCGACGAACGAGATCGGGTTGCCGACCGCGGCGGCGCCCGCCCAGGTGATGAAGATGTTCCAGCCGCCCTGATCCGGCGGGGTCTTCACGGCGCGGCGCGTGATCACGCCGCCCCAGTCGGACGTCGCCAACTGCACGTTGATGCCGGCCGCGCGCAGGCGTTGCGCCGCGATCTGCGCGGCATTGTTCATGAAGTCGATGTTGGTCGCGTGCAGCACGGTGACGGGCCGGCCGTCATAGCCGGCTTTCTGGAACAGCTCCTTCGCCTTCGCGATGTTCGGCGCGCCCTTGAACCACTCGGTGTTCGCGTCGTTCTCCATCGGCGTGCCGCAGGCGAAATTCGACGGACACTTCTTGTAGTATTTCGGATTGCCAAAGGTCGCCTTCATGAACTCCTCCTGATCGATCAGGTGGAGCATGGCTTGGCGCGCTTCCGGTTTGTTGAACGGCGGATGCAGGAAGTTGAGCCGCATGATGCCGTAATTACCGGTCTTGTTGAGCACCTCGATCTTGATGTTGGGATCGCTCTCCAGCGTGTCGATCAGGTCGATCGGCGGGATCTCGAAGAAATCGATCTCGGCAGCCTTGAGGGCCTGCAGCGCGGTCTGCGAGTCCGGCATGTTCTCGTAGATGACGCGATCGACCATGACTTTCTTCGCGCCGGCGAGGCCATTCGAGGGCTCGGCGCGCGAGACATAATTCGGATTGCGGTCGTAGACGTAGCGCGAGCCCATCCGCGTCTCGTCGCGATTGTAGGTGAAAGGACCGGAGCCGATGTATTCGGTGACCTGCTGGTTCGGGTCGGTCTCGGCTTCCTTCTTGCGCATGATGTAGAGCAGGGGCGTCCCGGTCTTCGCCATAACATCGAGCATCAGGCCGTAGGGTTCCTTGAGCGCGATGACGAAGGTCTTGTCGTCCTTCTTCGACAGGTCCTTGACGCGCGCCATCATGTGCTGGCCGGCGCCGTCGCGCGCGGCCCAGCGGCGGATCGAGGGGATCACGTCGTCGGTCGTGACGGCCGTGCCGTCGGAGAATTTCAGCCCGTCGCGCAATTCGAACGTGTAGGTGAGCTTGTCGTCCGACACTCCCCATTTTCCGACCATCTGCGGCTGCGCGCGGTGCTCGGAGTCGATCGCGAACAGCGTGTCGTAGATCATCGCGCCGTGGTAGGCGGTGATGTTCGCGGTGGTCCAGATCGGGTCGAGCGAGCGCAGGTCGCCCTGCATCACGGCGCGGATGGTGCGAGCCGGCGTCGGCGGCTGCGCGCGGACGATGCCGGGGGCGCCGGAGACTGCGGCCGCGGCAAGCGTGCCCTGAACGAACCGTCGGCGGGTCGTGCGCATCGGAACCTCCCTGTTTTCCATTTGGGCCGATTTACTCACGGAAAGCAGGAGGGGGACAAGTCCTCATGGTGAGGAGTGCCATAGCGCGTCGAAGACGCGCGTAAACGCGCTTTGGGCGGCACGTCTCGAACCATGGCCGGGAGCGCTGGGCCATCCTTCGAGACGCCGCCGGAGCCTGTCATCGGGCCGCGCTTTGCGCGGACCCGTTGGGCGGCTCCTCAGGATGAGGTCAGAGTATCATCCGCCCCTCGGGCAGTTCGGCATGCGGCCAGATGGTGCGGCGGGCCTTCGTTAACGGGTACTTGCGCGCGTCGAGCGCCGAGGGACCTTCGCCGTCGCAATAGAGCACCTTCGTGGCGATCGGCGCGTAGGCGGCGTGAAAATGGTTGGTCGATTTCACGCCGACGTAACGCTTGGTCGAAAGATCGATGCCGGCCGCGCTGAAGATTTCCGTGCCGAGCGCCTGCGTGCGATGAGAGATCAGGGACACGTCAACGCCGCCGACCCGGATGCCGGCGACGTCGCCGATCTTCGTCTTGGCGCTGCCGAAGCTTTGCATGGCGTCCTTGGCAAGGCCGATGACCGTCACCTCGGCGTCGATCGGCAAGCCCGAGGTTGGCGCCGTCTTGCCGCCGAAGCGCAAACGAAGCTTCGCGCCGATGCCGACCGCATGACAGAACCGCACCGCGATCGGGTCCCACACCGGGCCGACGGCCGCATCGGTCATTCCACGCTCAAGCAGGCGGCGGATGATGTTGGTGTTGTCGGACGCGGCGCCGCCGCCGGCATTGTCGGACGGATCGGCAACGACCACCGGCCCCTTCGGCTCCGCATAGGCGGCGGTGATCGCGTCGTCGTATGACAGATATTCCGGATACCAGGTGCCGCGCTTCTCGCGAATCTCCGCGCCAAGTTCTTTCGCGAGTGCATCGCCGCGCGTCTTCGCGTTGTCGGTGATGACCAGCACGCGGGTGCCCTGTTCGGGCACGTCGCCTTGCATGAAGCCGTGGCCGAGCGAAACCGACAGCACGCCGTCGCGTCCTTCGAGCTTCTTCATCTTCTCGACAAAGCCGCGCCCGGGCTCGCGCGAGGTCGGATAAATGTCGATCATGCCGCAGTCGTAGAGCGATGTGACCGGCTTGATATCGTGGCGGATCGCCTTGACGACGAGCGTCACCAGTTCTTCGGCGCGCTCCGCGAAATCGATGTGCGGGTATTCCTTGAACAGGATGACGACGTCGGCGCCGCGCACGCGCTTTTCGGTCAGATGGCAATGCGGATCGAGTTCGACGCCGATGACGGCTTTCGGCCCGGCGATCTCGCGCACGCGGGTAATGAGGTCGCCCTCGGCGTCGTCATAGCCATGCGCGATCATTGCGCCGTGCAGGCCGAGCAGCACGCCGTCAACCGGCATGGCCGCGCGCAATTGGTCGAGGATTTCGTCGCGCATGCTCTCGTAGCTTGCCTGCTGGGTCGGCGCGGACGGCTCCGCCCAGAAGCATGAGCCCTCGATCAGCTCGAAGCCTTCCTGCTTGGCGCGCCGCCGCGCGACCCACAGCGGCGCGGTGCACAGCGTGCCGCGGTCCGGATGCTCACCGGGCGGGAAGTAGAGTGTCTGCTCGTAGCTCTCGCGGTTGGTCGGGATCGGCGAGAACGAGTTGGTTTCGGTCGCGAGCGACGCCGCGAAAATGCGCATTACGGACCTCGGGAGAGCTTGGGCCTACGGAAAGCGGTGCAAATCTTATGCAGTCCGCCCGAAGATTGGTCAAAGGCTCACGCGGCGCTCCCGACAATGTCACGGCAATCTGCTGGCCTGCTTCTTGCTGCGGCTTCGACAACGCGTCGGTCGTACAGAGGAGCGCACGCATGCCATTTCGTCCCGCAATCGCCTTGGCGTTGACCGCCTCGTTCGCGCTCGCCTCGCCCGCTGCCAGCGAGACCCTGCTGCGCATCGCGATGACAGCCTCCGATATTCCGACCGCCACCGGCATGCCGAACAATGGCTTCGAGGGCATGCGCTTCCTCGGCTACCCGATCTTCGAAGGCCTCGTGCTGTGGGATCTCTCGCGCTCCGACAAGCTCGCGGGCTTGCGCCCGGGGCTGGCGGAACGCTGGGAGCAGGACAAGGACGACAGGAAGACCTGGGTCTTTTATCTGCGGCGCGGCGTGAAATTCCACGACGGCACGGACTTCACCGCGGACGCCGTGATCTGGAACCTCGACCGCTACTTCAAGCAGGACTCACCGCAGTTCGAGCCACCGGCGTCGGGCATCTCGCGCGCGCGTGTGCCGCTGATGGGGACCTACAAGAAGATCGACGACTATACGGTTGCGATCACCACCAAGCAGGTGGCGTCGTATTTCCCCTACATGGCGGTGTATCTGCTGTTCACCTCGCCGGCCTCATTCGAGAAGGCCGGCCGCGAATGGGCCAAGGTCGCAGCCCTTCCCGCGGCCGGCACCGGGCCGTTCCGCATCACCAAGATCGTGCCGCGCGAGTCCGCCGATCTCACGCGCCACGATGGCTACTGGGACCCGGCGCGCAAGGCGAAGGTCGATGCGATCCGCCTCATCCCGTTGCCGGAGCCGAACTCGCGGCTTGCCGCGCTGCGGTCGGGACAAGTCGACTGGATCGAGGTGCCGCCGCCGGATGGAATTCCCTCCATCAAGGCCGCAGGCTTCAACATCGTCACCAACTCTTATCCGCATGTTTGGCCGTGGCTGTTGAACATGGCCGCCACCAACAGCCCGGTGAAGGACATCAAGGTTAGGCAGGGGCTGAACTATTGCGTCGACCGCGCGGGACTGGTCAGCCTGCTGAACAACACGGCCGAGCCTTCGGTCGGATGGCTCAAGCCGACGGATGCCGGGTTCGGCAAACCGGTGAATCGCTACACATTCGACCCGGCCAAGGGCAAGGCGCTGCTGGCCGAAGCCGGCTACACGCCCGCGAAGCCGCTGTCGTTCAAGGTGATGATCTCGACCTCCGGCTCGGGGCAGATGCTGCCGCTCGCGATGAACGAGTTCCTGCAGGAGAACCTGAAAAAAGATTGCGGCGTGAACATCGAGTTCGACGTGGTCGAGTGGCAGGTGCTGCTCAACGCCGCGCGGCAAACGCCGGACAGCCCGGCGCTGCACGGAACCATGGCGCTCAACGTGTCGTCGCCGTCATCCGACGTCGGTGTGATGGCGCGCTATTTCTCCTCGGCGAATTTCTCGCCCAACGGCTTCAACTTCGAGCAATGGAAGGACGATGCGTTCGACGCCGCGCTGGCGACGCTGGCGGAGGCGACCGACGAGGCGACGATGGAGGCGGCCTATCGCACCGCGCACGAGCGGCTGGTCGACAATCCGCCCTGGCTGTTCATCGTGCACGATCTCAACCCGCGCGCGATGAGCAAGAAGATCAAGGGATTCGTCTCGGCGCAGTCCTGGTTCCTCGATCTCACGCTGGTGAGCATGGAATGAGGAAAGGCCGCTTGCTTTAATGAGTGGTGGGCGCACCAGGGCTCGAACCTGGGACCCGCTGATTAAGAGTCAGCTGCTCTACCAACTGAGCTATGCGCCCGAATGCCGCGGGGGCCGCTCATCAAAGTGCGGCGTCGTGTAGCAAAGCGCCGCTGGGGTGTCCAGAACGCCCTTTGCACAGTCAGATGGGCTGCACTATGGTCTGCGCCAGTTCGCGGGGCGACGCGGCAAACCTATATGATTGCGGAGGAACTCCCATGACAAGGCTCACCCGAAGGGTGGTGGCAGCGCTTGGCGCGTTGGTGCTGGCGACCGGCATCGCGGCTGCGCAAAGCAAGCCGAAAGTCTCGATTGCGGTCGGCGGCGCAGGGTGCCTCTGCTACCTGCCGACGGTCCTGGCAAAGCAGCTCGGCGAATACGACAAGGCCGGCGTCGAGATCGAGCTGATCGACTTCAAGGGCGGCTCGCAGGCGCTCCAGGCGGTGATCGGCGGCTCGGCCGACGTGGTTTCCGGCTACTACGACCACTGCGTCAATCTCGCCGCCAAGGGGCAAGCGCTGCAGTCCTTCGTGGTTTATGACCGCTATCCCGGCATGGTGCTGGCGGTGTCGCCCGAGGCCAAGGACATCAAGTCGATCAAGGACCTCGCCAACAAGGCGGTCGGCGTTTCGGCACCGGGCTCGTCGACCGACTTCTTCCTGAAGTATCTGCTCTCCAAAAACGGCGTCGATCCAAACTCCGTTGGCGTGGTCGGTATCGGCCTTGCGGCGACCGCGGTTGCCGCGATGGACATGGGCAAGGTCAATGCCGCCGTCATGCTCGACCCCGCGATCACGCTGATGCAAGGCAAGCACAAGGACATCAAGATCCTGAGCGATACCCGCACCGCGAAGGACACGCTGGACGTGTTCAGCGGCGAATATCCGGGTGGCGCGCTTTATACCCGCGCCGAATGGATCGCCAAGAACGAAGCGACCGTGCAGAAAATGACCAACGCCATCGTCGCTACCTTGAAGTGGATCCATTCGCACACGCCGGAAGAGATCATGGCCAAGATGCCGGACGAACTGATCGGTCCGGACAAGGCGCTCTATCTGGCGGCGCTGAAGAACACGATCCCGATGTATTCGCAGACCGGCCTGATGGACCCGAAGGGCGCCCAGGCCGTGCTCGCGGTGTTCAGCCAGTCGGTGCCGGAGATCGCCAAGGCGAACATCGATCTGTCGAAAACCTATACCAACCGCTTCGTCGAGGCGGCCAACAAGGGCATGTGATCACGGCGGTTGATCCGCGCGATCACGAAAAACGGTTGGATATTGCGGCGCGGCGGGACCATGCTCCCGCCGCGTTTGTTTTTGTGTCCCGCACGTGATGCAGCACGCAGTGCTGCTTCGCAGATGCGGAATCGCCCAAAGCGTTGCTCTTGGCGGTCCCGGGTCTGCCTCGCATCATTTCATGCTGCGCC
>JAXDOA010000180.1:0-3556 GCA_034669125.1 Hyphomicrobiales bacterium | reverse complement strand
GCGAAATGCGCTGGCCGACCTGCAGATGGCGGCGGGAGAGCTGGCATGGACATCATAGTGACCATCCTGCTGGGCGCGGCTGGAAATACGCCTGCGTCGCAAAGCGCCAAACTCGTCGTCACGGACGTAGCTCTCTCAATCCCCGCCACACCAGCATCGCCGCCGCCAGGTCCTCGATCGCTGTCCCGACCGACTTGAACAGCGTGATCTGGCTCGCCGCCGTGCGGCCCTTGGCCTCGCCACGGCACAATTCGAACAGGTCGCCGCGGATGCCGTCCTTCTTCAGCACGCCCGATTTGAGAGGCTGGGCGATGTCGCCGGCCTCCTTGGGCGCGCCGGCGCGGGTGTCGACATAGACGCGCGCGCGCCGGACCGCGTCGTCGTCGGACTCGCGCATCTTTGGCGTATAGGCGCCGACGAGGTCGAGGTGCGCGCCCTTCTTCAGCCACTTGCCGCGCACCAGCGGCGTGGCGGAGAGCGTCGCGCAGGAGATGATGTCGGCCTCGCGCACCGCGGCTTCGAGATCGTCGGCGATCTCCGCCTCGATGCCGCCGACCGCAAGGCCGAAGGCAAGCTTGACGGCGTTGCCGCGCGTCCGGTTCCATAAGGTAACGCGCCGGATCGGCCGCACGGCCGAATGTGCGCGGATGAGATGCGGCGCCAGCGCGCCCGCGCCGATCATCAGGTGATGCACGGCGTCCGCGCGCGCCAGATAGGATGCCGCCAGTGCGGAGGCGCAGGCGGTGCGCCAGGCGGTGAGCACGGTGCCATCCATCACGGCGAGCGGCTCGCCCGTCTCGCCCGACATCAGCAGGTAGCTGCCGTACACGGATGGTTTGTTGATTTTCAGATTGTCCGGATAGACGGTGACCACCTTACAGCCGGTCAGCCGCTCACCCGAATTCGTCCAGGCCGGCATCAGCAGGAGCTTAGCTTCGCCCCCACTCGGCTGCCGGATCATGTGGGTGTGGCGGAGCGGCGCGCCGATGTCGGCGCGGAACGCCTCGCGCAACGCCTCGACTAGCGCCGGATAGGTCAGCGCGCGGTCGATCTCGTCGGCGGTGATGATGCGCATTTTATTGTCTGCGCATGATCTTGGCCGAAAACCGGTTCCCATCCCGGATCACGTCCGGGACATGCTTTTTCGGGATCATGCGCTACGCCGCCGTGGGATGGCGATAGGCGATGGACGTGATCGAGGCATGCGCCGCAGCACCTGCTTCGAGCTGGCGCCGCAGCGTCTCGGTTTCGGCGCGCGAGGCTTTCAGCTCCGCGGCAAGCCGCCGCGCGCGTCGGCGCCACTTGCTCTGCCGCGCCCAGGCGGCGGCGCCGCCGATGATGACGCCGGCGATCAGCGCGATCAGCATCACGAAAAACAGCGACAGCGTCACGGCGAACAGCGGCGGGTCCGAGGCAAAGGGATCGAGCGAGACCGTCACGGCTGCGCGGTTCGCAACCGCGAACAGCACGATGAGCAGTGCGAGTGGAACCAGGATGAGGATCGCGACGATCTTGCGGATCATGGGTGTGACTCCCCACAAAGGCCGTCATGCCCCGCGAAACCGGGGCACCCAGTAGACACCGCCTATACGATGAGTCGCCACGATGTCACACCAACTTCGGCGAAATCGGGTCGCCCGCTTCGCGGACGATGACGCCGGTGAGCGGCGGCCCCGGAATGACAGAGGCTCAGGCGCTGTTGAGCCGCTCACGCATCTCCTTGCCGGTCTTGAAGAACGGCACGGACTTGCGATCGACCGAGACATGCGCGCCGGTGCGCGGATTGCGGCCGGTGCGCGCGGGGCGATGCTTGACCGAAAAGGCGCCGAAGCCGCGCAGCTCCACGCGGTCGCCGCGCGCGAGCGCCGCCGTGATCTCGTTGAGGATCGCGTTGACGATGTTCTCGACGTCGCGCTGATAGAGATGCGGGTTGTGCGTCGCGATGCGCTGGACGAGCTCGGACTTGATCATCGATGCCGCCCCCTCTTTGTCCATCGCAGCCTCGCCTTCAATGTTCGCGGCACGATATCGACGACGCGCCGGCTGGTTCAGTTTGCGGCGGGAGGGTGCCAAAGGGCCAGTAGACCGTCAAGGTTGAGGCGTTCGATCGCCTGCACGGCACCCCAGTCGGTGAAGCGGCGCGCGAGCGGCCCGAGCCCCACCGCATCGAGCGCGGTCGCGACCGCGAGATGCAGCATCGTGAAGTCACCGAAGCGCGGCTTGAGCTGCCAGTCGCGCACCGGCGCGTTGGCGCTGATGCCCTTTTCCTTCACCAGCCAGTCGATCGCGGTCTGCTCGTTGCCGAGCTTGTCGACGAGCTTGAGCTCCACGCCTTGGCGGCCGGTGAACACGCGCCCGTCCGTCACGCGGTCGAGCGTCGCGTCGTCCATGTGACGGCGGGCGCGCACCATCTCGCGGAACCAGGCGTAGCTGTCTTTCACCAATGCCTCGATCGCGGAGCGTGCCTCGGGACTGGTCGGCTCGTAGCCGTTCGGGGCGGCCTTGAGCGGCGAGGACTTGATCTCCTCGACCTTGACGCCGATGGTCTTCAAGAGGTCGCTGAAGTTCGGATACTGAAACAACACGCCGATCGAGCCAACCAGCGAGGTGCCCTGCGCGACGATGTAGTCGGCGCTCATGGCGGCGATGTAGCCGCCCGAGGCCGCGAGCCCGTCGACGACGACAACGAGCGGCTTCTGCGCGGCGACGCGGCGCAGCGCGTCATGGAGCTGCTCGGAGCCCGCGGTGGTACCACCGGGGCTGTCGATGTGCACGATCACCGCCTTGGCGCGCGACTTGGCGAGCTTCTCGAGCGATTCCACGCGCTCCTGATCGTTGCGGATCAGGCCGGTGATGCTGATGCGCGCGATGTAGTCGCCGCCTGCCGTCATGACGTTGCCTTGGCGCGACGCCACGGCCGCGACCGCCACCACGGCGATGATCGCGACCAGCACCGCAAGGACGCGCCAGAAGGTGAGCTTGCGCCGCATGCGGCGGCGATCGACGATCACGTCGGCATCGAGCGACATGAGCCTCTCCAATCTTCAAGTCGGCGTCGACAGTGGCTCCGTCGGCGCGCGTGGTCAATGGCACGCAGTAGCGCGCCGCAATTGTGGCGAATGAGTTTTTTCCCTCCCCCGCAAAGCGGGAGAGGGGAAACGTGCCTTATTCGTCGTCCTTCTTATCGCCCGCGCGCTGCTTGAGCGCGGTGCCGAGAATGTCGCCAAGCGTCGCGCCGCTATCGGACGAGCCGTATTGCGCGATCGCCTCCTTCTCTTCGGCGACTTCCAGCGCCTTGATCGAGACGCCGACCTTGCGCGCCTTCTTGTCGAACTGGGTGACGCGGGCGTCGACCTTCTGGCCGACCGCGAAGCGCTCGGGCCGCTGCTCGGAGCGGTCGCGCGCAAGTTCGTTGCGCTTGATGAAGGCGGTGAGATCGGTGCCGACGATCTTGACGTCGATGCCGCCCTCCTTCACGTCGATGACCTCGCAGGTGACGATCGCGCCCTTGCGCAACTCGCCCGCGCCGCTTTCCTCGCCGGCACGCGACACGAAG
>JAXDOA010000179.1:0-8230 GCA_034669125.1 Hyphomicrobiales bacterium | reverse complement strand
GGGCACCGTGGTGGTGAGCGGCAACCGCATCGCGGTCGAGATCAAGGAAATGATGCCGCGCGCGGCTGACCAGCGTTAGCCGAACTCCGCTCGTCCCCGCGAAAGCGGGGACCTCGTTCTTGGCCCTGGATTCCCGCTTTCGCGGGACTGAGTGGGAGGGGCCGGCAGCCCAAACCGCAACCCTTGTCCCCTCCCGACCGATTTGTTACATGCCGCGTCGCCAAGCGCCGGCTTGCCCGGCATTCCTCTTCAACACGCGGCCGTGGCGGAATTGGTAGACGCACTAGCTTGAGGTGCTAGCGGGGCAACCCGTGGAGGTTCGAGTCCTCTCGGCCGCACCATTTCGAAAAATTGCTCTATCGGGCGGCGCGGCGATCGACGCTGCGTCGCCCGTTACTTTCATAGCGCTGCCGGCTGGAACGAACCCGCAATCGCAATCGTTGATGAGCAACGATCCGACTGCAGGAGATGTCCATGCGCCGCGCCTCGCTACTTTCCGCAATGTTACTTGCCGCTGCTTCGACGGTTGCAGTCGCTCAGGGCGGCGCCGGCGGAGGCGCATCCGGCGGCGCTGCCGGGAGCACATCGCCCGGAACGGCAACCTCGTCCGGTCCGGGGCAGCCCGGAACGCCCTCGCAAGTGCCATCCTCAGGGGCAGGCGTGCCGGGCGGTAGCGGGCCAGGCAATACCACGGTGACGCCGAACTTCGGCACCGGCACCGGCACCGGCACTGGCAATGCGGGAATTCCGGCACCGGTCACCGGCACCGTGGGATCCGGCTCCGCAGGCACCACCGGCAGCATTGGTACAAGTTCCGGCACGAGTTCTTCCGCCGGCGTCAGCAATCCGACCACGCCATCGTCCGGAACGCCGCAAATCATGGTTCCGGAACGCCGATAGCACTCGCGAAACGTTGACTGGCCGCAATCGGTGCGCATCCTGACAATCTGCTGATTCGGAGTCCGTGATGCGCAAGACCGCGATGGTGATCTGCGAGATATGCGGCGGCGGGAAGCCCTCCGGCACGGCGGACTTCGTCGTATTCCACTGCCTCGCGTTTTGCTCACCCGATTGCCTCGACGATTACCGCGCGGTGGATGAGGAGCGCAGGGCCCGCAAGGAAGCCGCCGCGTCCGCCAGCCCAACGAAGCGTTCGCGCGCCGCCTGATACTGGCCGCAGCGTCCACGCTGCTTTCCGCTTTTCGCGTCCGCGCCCGCAGCGTACAAGCGGACCATCCTCACGCCGCAATTGATACGGGCCGGCATGGTCGATGCCAAGGACATGGCCGAGACGGCGCCGCGCGGCGACGCGGAGGCGCCGCCGCTGCGCGATGCCGACGGCGCGATCCGGCCCGAATACGTCGAGATGGTCAGCGAGGCGATCGCGGGCCGTGACGCGGGCCTGCTGCGTGCGCTGGTGGGTGAGCTGCACGAGTCCGACGTCGGCGATCTGATCGAGACGCTCAACCCCGACCTGCGCCCGGAGCTCATCGAACTGATGGGCGCGGATTTCGACTTCACGGCGCTGACCGAAGTCGACGACACGGTGCGCGAGGAAATCCTCGAGGAACTCGAACCCGAGACCGTCGCGGAGGGCGTGCGCGACCTCGATTCCGACGATGCCGTCTACATCCTGGAAGATCTGCCCAAGGACGAGCAGGCCGAGATCCTCGGGCAGCTGCCGGCGCCCGAACGCGTTGCCCTCACAAAGCGCCTCGACTACCCGGAAGAATCCGCCGGGCGGCGCATGCAGACCGAGTTCATCGCGGTGCCGCCCGCGTGGACCGTCGGGCAGACCATCGATTACATGCGCGAGACCGAGGACCTGCCGGAGCGCTTCTTCGAAATCTATGTGGTGGGTCCGGACGGCAAGTTCCTCGGCGCGGTGCCGCTCGACCGGCTAATGCGCAGCAAGCGCCCGGTGCCGATGTCCGAACTGATGGAGCCGGAACGCTACGTGGTGCGCGCGACCGACGATCAGGAGGCCGTGGCGCGGCAGTTCGAGCGCTACAATCTGGTCGCGGCGCCGGTGATCGATCCGCTGGACCGCATGGTCGGCGTCATCACGTTCGACGACATCGTCGACGTGATCGAGCAGGAGGCCGAAGAGGACATCAAGGCGCTCGGCGGTGTGCAGGCGCAGGAAGAACTCTCCGACACGGTGTGGACCATCGCCAAGAGCCGCTTCAACTGGCTGCTGGTCAATCTCGCCACCGCGTTTCTTGCCTCCTCGGTGCTCGGCCTGTTCGAAGGCGAATTGCAAAAAATGGTGGCGCTCGCCGTGCTGGCGCCGATTGTCGCGAGCCAGGGCGGCAATGCGGCGACGCAGACCATGACGGTCGCGGTGCGCGCGCTCGCGACGCGCGATCTCTCCGATGCCAATGCGTGGCGCGTCATTCAGCGAGAGCTGACCGTTGGGTTGTTGAACGGGCTCGCCTTCGCGGTCATCACCGGCGTGGTCGCCTATGCGTGGTTCCAGGTGCCGGGGCTCGGCGTGGTGATCGGGCTCGCGATGGTCTGCAATCTGATCGCCGCCGCGATGGCGGGTATTCTGATCCCCCTCGCGATCGAGCGCTTCAAATTCGATCCGGCGGTCGCCTCGGGCGTGTTCGTCACGACGGTGACGGATGTGGTCGGCTTTTTCTCGTTCCTCGGCATTGCGACGCTGTGGTTTGGGCTGAAGTAAACCTCATGTCCCGGGCGCACTGCGGCGCGAAGTGCCGCTGTGCAGACCCGGGACCCCGGTTTCTTGTGGCTCCCAGAAGCAACCGGGGTCCCGCATCTGCGGTGCACCGCCCACCAGCGCGTTTACGCGCGTCTGTGACGCGCTATGGCGCTGCACCGCGTGCGGGACACAGCGTGCCTGACAAATCCCCGCAGCCCGTCTATCGTTCGCGCAAAGCGACTGGGAGAAACGCCGATGATCCCGAATGCCTGGCGGGGCTTTGACTTCGCGCTCGGCGAGGATGTGGACGCGCTGCGCGACACGGTCGCGCGCTTTTCCAACGAACAGATCGCGCCGCGCGCCGACGAGATCGATCGCAGCAACGCGTTTCCGCGCGATCTCTGGCCGCGGCTCGGCGAGCTTGGCGTGCTCGGCGTCACGGTCGACGAGGAATACGGCGGCACGGGGCTCGGCTATCTGGCGCATTGCGTCGCCATGGAGGAGATTTCGCGCGGTTCGGCGGCGGTCGGCCTGTCCTACGGCGCGCACTCGAACCTGTGCGTGAACCAGATCCACCGCAACGGAACGCCCGAGCAGAAGCGCAAGTATCTGCCCAAGCTCGTGTCGGGCGAGCATGTCGGCGCGCTCGCGATGTCGGAGCCGAACTCCGGCTCGGATGTCGTCTCGATGCGCACCCGTGCCGACAGACGAGGCGACCGCTACGTCCTCAACGGCACCAAGATGTGGATCACCAACGGCCCGGTGGCGGAAACGTTCGTGGTCTACGCCAAGACCGATCCGACCGCGGGTTCGCGCGGCATGACGGCGTTCATCGTGGAGAAAAGTTTCAAGGGGTTCACGCAGGCGCAGAAACTCGACAAGCTCGGCATGCGCGGCTCCGACACCTCGGAGCTGGTGTTCGAGGACTGCGAGGTGCCGGTTGAGAACGTGCTCGGCGCGGTGGGCAACGGCGTCAACGTGCTGATGTCCGGCCTCGACTACGAGCGCGTGGTGCTGGCAGCCGGCCCGCTCGGCATCATGCAGGCCTGCATGGACGTTGTGGTGCCGTATGTGCACGACCGCAAGCAGTTCGGCCGGCCGATCGGGCAATTCCAGATCATGCAGGCGAAGCTCGCCGACATGTATGTGACCATGAACGCATCGAAATCCTACGTGTACGCGGTCGCGCGTGCCTGCGATGACGGCCGTACTACGCGCGAGGATGCGGCCGGCGCAATCCTTTATGCGGCGGAACGCGCGACCTGGATGGCGCTGGAAGCGATCCAGTGCCTCGGCGGCAACGGCTACATCAACGACTTTTCGACCGGACGGCTGTTGCGCGACGCCAAGCTCTACGAGATCGGCGCCGGCACGAGCGAAATCCGCCGCATGCTGATCGGACGCGAGATTTTCGAGAAGACAGCGTGATGAGCTTCCGCTGCGTCATGCGCTGATCCTCTCTTGTTCCACGGATCGCTCGGTGAACGCTCCGATCGCGCGCGCGCTTTTCCGCGGGAAGGAGTAGTATTCGGTGGAAACAACCTCGGGAGGTATTGATGTCCGTGACCCGCCGTTCGCTTCTCTCCGGTATGGCCAAGCTCGGCGGCGCCGGTGCCGTCTACGAAACGCTCGCCCTGTGGGACTTTCTCAAGCCCCCGCCGGCGCTCGCCGCAAGCCTCGCGCTGCCGCGCGGCTCCGGCACGGGCAAGACCGTCGCGATCCTCGGCGCCGGCGTATCGGGGCTGTGCGCTGCCTATGAGCTCGATCGCGCCGGCTACGACTGCGTGATCCTGGAGCCGCAGCGGCGCGCCGGCGGGCGCAGCCTCACACTACGGCGCGGCGACGTGTTCCAGGAGATGAACCAGCCGGCGCAGACGTGCACCTTCGACGAAGGGCTGTATCTCAACGCCGGGCCGGGCCGCATTCCGCACCACCACGTCAACGTGATCGATTATTGCCGCCGCTTCGGCGTCGCGTTGCAGCCGTACATTTTCGCAAGCCGCGCGAACCTGGTGCATTCGTCGACGCTGGGCAACGGGCGCACGGTGCCGGTGCGCGAAGCGCTCTACAGCCTGCAGGGCCACGTCTCCGAACTGCTCGACAAGTGCACGCGCAAGCCCGCGCTCGACATGCCGGTGAGCGGCGAAGATTTGGAAAAGCTGCAGGAGATGCTGGTGCAGTTCGGCGATCTTACCAAGACGCCGCGCGGCTATTCGTACGAGAACCAGTCGGGACGGGCGGGGCTCGCCGAGCCCGCCGGTGTCGCGACCCCGGCCAAGCCGATTTCGCCGATGAAGCTGGAGGAAATCCTGCGCTCGCGCGTGTGGGACGACTGGATCTTCCGTGACGCCGACATCTACTGGCAGACCTCGCTGCTCGAGCCGGTCGGCGGCATGGACCAGTTCTGGAAGGGCTTCATCCGCCAGCCGCTGACGCGCCAGGCCGGCACCATCGAGGGACTGATCCGCTATGGCGCGAAAGCGACGGAGATCGATGTCGCGGCCGACAAGGTGTCGGTGCGCTATCTCGATGGCGGCAGCGCGCGCACGCTCGACGCGGACTATTGCGTCTGCACCATCCCGTTCCCGGTGTTCGCCCGGCTCAAGACCAACCTTCCGCAAGCCTATATGAGGGCCGCCGCCAACACTCCGGCGCAATCGGCTGGCAAGGTCGGCTGGCAGGCGGAGCGTTTCTGGGAAACCGATGCACAGATCTATGGTGGCATCTCCTGGACCACCGATACGATCGATCAGATCTGGTATCCCTCGTCAGGCTATCTTAGCGCCAAGGGCACGCTCACCGGGGCCTACATGCGCGGCGCGAACGCGGTTGCGTTCAACAAGAAACCCGTTGCCGAGCGGCTGGCGATTGCGCGCGAGCAGGGCGAGCGGCTGCATCCGGGTTACGCAAAATACGTCGAGCACGGCGTCGCAATCGGCTGGGAGAACATGGAGCATCAGTTGGGAGGCTGGGTGAACGAGGACGATCCGAACTTCGGCGCCAACAGCAAGATCCTCGCCGAGCCGCAGGGCCGCTTCCACATGGCGGGCGACCAGCTCACCTTCGTGTCGGGCTGGCAGGAGGGCGCGGTGATGGCTGCGCACTACGCGGTCAGCGGCATCGACCGGCAGGTGCGTGCGCGGTGACGATCCCTACGTCCCGCGCTTGCGCGGCAAGTCGGTGTAACTCTCCGCCATGTTGCGCGCGATCTTCGGATCGAAATCGGCGAGGCGATCCATCGCCTTGCGCGCTTCGCCGATGATCGAAGCCTCATGCGCCTTCTTCAGGTCCTTGACCTTGGCGGCGATGTCGCGAAGCTGGGTGATCGGGGTGTCCTTCTCGCCGCTTGGCGTCTTCTCCTTTCCGTCCGGCATGTCCTTCGCCAGCTCCAGCACGACGTCGGTGATGACGCCGATCTGCCTGCCGAAGCTCGCGACCTTCTCCACCACGTCGCGCTCGATGCCGGGATTTCCGGCGTAGTTCACATTGACGCCCGCGAACGACCACCCCGGCAGGATCGGCTGGTTCAGATTTCCCGGGGCGAAAAGATTGAACGGCCACGTATAGGGGGATGCGCTCATGACGTGCTCCTGTGCTGTTGCATCTATTCAAGCAAAGGCTGTGCCGGACGGCTACACCGCGCGCGCCGCAGCGGGTAGAGTGCGGGTCAATCGCAGAGCGGAGGAAGCCGAATGGAAGTCGTCGAGGCGCAGGGCGCGCAAATTCCCATCGTCGGCTTCGGCTCGATGCGGCTGAAGGAAGACGCCGGCGCGCAAGCGATCTTGTCCGCGATCCGGCAGGGCTATCGCCACATCGATACGGCGGCGTTCTACGGCAACGAGCGCGAGGTCGGGCAGGCGATCCGCGCTTCCGCCGTGCCGCGTGAGGACATCTTCCTCACCACCAAGGTGCGTGACAACAATCTCAAGGCCGACGATTTCGCCCGCTCGCTCGACAACAGCTTGAAGCTGCTCGACCTGCCGGCCGTCGATCTGCTGCTGATCCACTGGCCGAACCCGCAGGTGCCGATGGCGGAGAGCATCGGTGCGCTGAACAAGGCGAAGCGCGACGGCCTTACGCGCCACATCGGCGTGTGCAATCACACCATGGCGCTGCTCGACGAGGCGTGGGCCGCGACGAAAGAGCCGCTGGTCACCAATCAGATCGAGGTGCATCCGTTTCTCGATCAGACCAAGGTAATCGATGCCACGCGCCGCCACGGCATGAGCGTGACCGCCTATTGCCCGATCGCGCGCGGCCGCGTGCCGGGGAACGAGGTGCTGGAGCGCATCGGACGGACGCATGGCAAGACCGCGAGCCAGGTCTCGCTGCGCTGGCTCACGCAACAGGGCATCATCGTGATCCCGGGCTCCGGCAAGCCGGAGCGGCAGAAGGAAAATCTCGATGTGCTAGACTTTTCGCTCAGTCCGGCGGAGATGAACGAGATCGCCGGGCTCAAGCGGCCGGATGGACGCATCGTCAATCCGCCGCAGGCGCCGAAGTGGGACGTCTAACAAGGAACAAACATGCAAACGATTGAAGCAAACGGCGCGAAAATTCCGGCAGTCGGCCTCGGCACCTGGCAACTCAACGGCAGTGTCGGTTCGCGCATCGTCGAGCAGGCGCTGCGGCTCGGCTACCGCCACCTCGATTGCGCGCTGATCTACGGCAACGAGAAGGAGGTCGGCGAGGGGCTGCATGCTTCCGGCGTGAAGCGCGAGGATATCTTCATCACCACCAAGGTGCCGCACACCGAGCTGGCGCCCGGGCCGCTGGAACGCGCCGTGAAGCAGAGTCTCGCAAACCTGCGCGTCTCGGATGTGAACCTGCTGCTGGTCCACTGGCCGAACCCGCAGATCCCGCTCGCCGAGACCATGGGCGCGATGAGCAAGATGAAGAAGGAAGGCTACGCACGCCACATCGGCATCTCGAACTTCACCGTGCAGTTGGTGGACGAAGCGGTGAAGTTGTCGTCCGAGCCGATCGTCACTAATCAGATCGAGTGGCACCCCTATCTCGACGAGGAGAAGGTGCAGGCCGCGTGCCGGAAGCACGGCATCGCGGTCACGGCCTATTGCCCGATTGCGCGCGGCCGCGCCGTCGGCGACGAGGTGCTGACGCGCGTCGGCAAGAGGTACGGCAAGAGCGCGGGGCAGGTGTCGCTGCGCTGGCTCGTCCAGAAGGGCGCGATCGTGATCCCACGCACCTCCAAGGTCGAACGGCTGACCGAGAACATGTCGATCTTCGACTTCGAGCTGTCCACCGCCGAGATGGCCGAGGTCGATGCGCTGGCGAAGCCCGCCGGACGCGTGGTCAGCGTCGGCTGGGCGCCGAAGTGGGACTGAGCGCTATTCGGCCGGCTGGATGACGGTGCGCACTTGTGCGCCTTGCTCCGTCGCAAGCCTGCCGTTGCGTTGCGCCTCGCCGCGCACGTTCCACAGCACGCCCGCGATGATCAGCCCGGCGCCGGCGAACACGAATGCGTCGAGGTGCTCGCCATAGAACATCCAGCCGAGCACGGCGATCAGCGGCACGCGCAGGAAGTCCATCGGAATCACCACCGTC
>JAXDOA010000178.1:0-6867 GCA_034669125.1 Hyphomicrobiales bacterium | reverse complement strand
GCAAGATCGTATCGCGCCACGCTGCCGCCAAGGAGCACGTACTGGAGCGTCCTTATGTGCTCAAGCCGGTCAGCGAGGGCTCCAGCGTCGGCGTGTTCATCGTCAAGGAGGACCACGAATATCCCCCGCAGGAGCTCACCCGCGCCGACTGGGACTTCGGCGACGTGCTGCTGGCCGAGCCGTTCATTGCCGGCAAGGAATTGACCTGCGCGGTGATGGGCGACAAGGCGCTCGACGTGATCGAAATCGTGCCGACCGCGCGCTTCTATGATTACGAGGCGAAGTACGCGCCGGGCGGCTCGAAGCATCTCCTGCCGGCGCCGATCCCTGCCGATGTGTACGAGGAGGTGCGCCGGCTCACGCTCGCGGCGCATCGCGCGCTCGGCTGCCGCGGCGTCTCGCGCGCGGACTTCCGCTGGGACGACAGCCAGGGCGCAGCGGGCCTCGCGTGCCTCGAGGTTAACACCCAGCCCGGCATGACTCCGACCTCGCTGGTGCCCGAGATGGCGGCCCATGCCGGCATCCCGTTCCCCGAGTTCGTCAGCTGGATGGTCGAGGACGCCTCGCTCGGGCGGTGAAGGCCAAAAACGGTTACCGACGCAACCCTTCGCGCCGCGCGGCGTTGATGCCGCGACCCCGGAGTTGCGCGCATGTTCTTCTTTTTCTCAAATGGCGTCGGCCTCGTCGGCTCCATCGTCATCTCGGTGGTGGTCACGCTCCTCCTGTTGAAGGCGTGCGCGATGTAAGGCGCGACATCCACACACGCGACTGGATTTGCCGCTCGGCCCCTGCGGGCTATTTCTTGGGCTCGTTCTCGGGCTCGCGCCGGCCGCTGCTCGGATTAAGCGGTCCCTTACGCTCTTGCTTGAGGCCAGCCGGCAAATCATCCTCGCTGACAACAGGCTCCAGGTGGACATCGGCGCCGGGTTGCGCGTCTTGATGCGCGGTCGGCCGCTCAACGAAGCGGTGCTTGTTCCCGCTGGCGGGCGTTACGCCGTACGTCCCGCCCCGCACGTCGCGCAGATCGCCCTGCTGCTGGTCGCGACCGCGCAAACCGTCAGCCGGTTTCTCGTTGTCGTTCATGTGTGGCTCCTCGGGTGCGAATGGAGAACGCGGATGCGCCGGATGAGTTCAGCGCGCGGTTCCGCAAGGAACGGGCGTTCGGTTCCGGCGTTTTCATTGCACCGACGGTGATTGTTTCTGTGCCCTGAGTATCGGGCGCTCCGCAGTTGCCCTCGACGGAAGGTCCCGGCCGAGGTGCCCCCACTCCGGTCGGGCCTTTCATGCGCACCGACGCAACGCTCCGCTATCGCGCCCTACACACCCCCGTATACATGGGCGAGCGCCAGCTCCAGCCCTGGCGGGTCGAGCGCGATGACGCCTTCGCGCACGATGCGGGTGAGGATTGTGTCGCCGCCGGCGCGCGCGTGATGCAGGATCAGGCGCTGGTCAAGATCGACGATCAGATAGTGTACGACGCTCGGCAGCCGGAAGTACGCGGCGAGTTTTTTCGATGCGTCGATGCGGCGTGTGGAAGGGGACAGCACTTCGACAACGACGATGGGATTGGGGATTTCCAGTGAGGACAGGTCCACTTCCTGCCCGCAGTAAACGAGCGCATCCGGCTCGAAGGCTGTGCGTGCATCGATCCGGACCGTCATGCCATCGGGCATCATGTGGCAGGGCAGGCCGCGCGCACGAATCCCCGCCGCCAAAGCGGTCTGCACCGCGAACTTCACCTTGGCGTGCCCGGCACCCTCGGGCGACCTCGCATGGACCGTGCCGTCATAGAGCTCGTAGCGGCCGGGCTGCCCCTGCGCCCAGGCGAGATACTCGTCCACCGTGATGCGTGTCTGCGGCAATGCCGTCATGGCGGCGATTATAACCCGTAGGATGGGTTGAGCGAAGCGAAACCCATCCTGCCTGCAAGACCGCGCGATGGGTTTCGCAAGGGCTCAACCCATCCTACGAAATGCGGCACATGGTGCCCGATTTTACCCTTTGTTTACCAACTCCCCCGAAGACTGAGGCTGAGGCTTCGCGCGCCCGATTTGCTCGGGTGCGGCAGCCTGCCGAGCCGCCATGGATCAAGCCCTCGACGAATCCACTCCCCAACGGCCACGCCGCCGGCCCGTGGCAAGCCGCGGGTGGGCGAGCCGCACGCTGCGCCGCGTCACGCTGCCGCTCGCGCGTGTGCGCGTGCCGCGCTTTGCCGGATCGACGGCGCTGCTCGCGTTCCTGCTCGGCGTGAGCGCCTACGGCATCGTCAAGGGCGACCACATCGCGACCATCCAGGCGGCGATCAAGGACGGCGCCGACGCTGCCGCCAACGCGCCCGGCATGCGCATTGCGACCGTGTCGCTGTCGGGCCAGCGCCAGGTCAGCCGCGAGGAGATTTTCGTTGCCGCCGGCGTGACCGATCGTTCCTCACTGCTGTTCCTCGATGTGGCGGACGCGCGCACCAGGCTCGAGGCGATCCCGTGGATCGCCGAAGCGACCGTGCGTAAGCTCTATCCCGACCGCCTGCAGATCACCGTCACCGAGCGCGAGGCGTTCGCGCTGTGGCAGCAGCAGGGCAAGGTCCATGTCATCGCGGCCGACGGGACCGTGCTCGCCGCCAAGGTCGAGCCGCGGCTGGCCGCGCTGCCGTTCGTGGTCGGCAACGGCGCGGCCGTGAAGGCGCGCGACTTCCTCGCGGTGCTCGACCGCTATCCGTCGGTGCGTGATCAGGTGCGCGCCGCGATCCTGGTCGCGGACCGGCGCTGGAACCTGCGGCTGAAGAACGGCATCGACGTGCGCCTGCCCGACACCGACGTGGAGCGCGCGCTCGAAACGCTCGCGCGCCTCAACGCCGAGAAGAATTTGCTCAACCGCGACATCACGGCGGTCGACCTGCGCCTTCCTGACCGGCTCACCGTGCGGCTCTCCGATGCGGTCGCGCAGGCGCGCGAAGAGGCGCTCAAGAAGCAACCCAAGAAGAAAGGCGGCGACGCGTGACCGACCTCGCGCACGGTCTGCTTCATCCCTCCCCCGCAGGGGGAGGGTGGTTCGGCCGCAGGCCGAACCGGGTGGGGCAGGGCGCGTCACAGAACCCCACCCGGTCCTCCGCTTCGCTCGGACCACCCTCCCCTTTCAGGGGAGGGATATCGAGAGATCACGCATGACCGACCTTTCCCACGGCCTTGCGCCGAAAATGAAGCCGATCTCGCGCAAGCGTTCCGCGATCGTGTGCGCGCTCGACATCGGCACCAGCAAGATCGTATGCGCGATCGCGCGGCTCAAGCCGCGTCCGCCGCAGGAGGTGCTCCCGCGCCGCACCCACGGCATCGAAGTGCTCGGCATCGGGCACGCGCAGGCGCTCGGGATGAAATCCGGCAACGTGGTGGACATCGCGGCCGCCGAGGAGTCGCTGCGCCATGCGGTCGACCAGGCGGAACGCGCCGCCGGCGTGCATGTCGACTCGGTCGTGCTGCCGATCACCGCCGGACGCACGGCGAGCGAATTGTTCGCCGCGACCGTGCACATGAAAACGCCGACCGTCGGCGATGGCGACATCGAGCGCGTGCTCGCCGCCGGCAGCCATCATTCGGTGCGCGAGGGCCGCGCGGTCGTTCATTCGCTGCCGATCGGCTACGCGCTCGACGAGAACCGCGGCATCCGCGATCCGCGCGGCATGCTCGGCCGCAGGCTCGGCGTCGACATGCATGTGGTGACGACCGACATCGCGGCTGCACGCAATCTCACGCTACTGGTCGAGCGCTGCCATATCGGCGTCGAGGCGATGGTCGCGGCGCCGTACGTGTCCGGGCTGTCGGTGCTGGCCGAGGACGAGGCCGATCTCGGCGCCGCCGTGATCGATCTCGGCGCCGGCACCACGACGTTTGCGGTGTTCTCCGATGGCAAGTTCGTGCATGTCGACGGCTTCGCGCTTGGCGGCGCGCACGTCACCATGGACATCGCGCGCGGGCTGACCACCACGCTGGCGGACGCCGAGCGGCTCAAGACGCTGTTCGGCGCGGCGCTGTCCGGCCCGTCCGACGACCGCGACATGGTCACGCTCTTAGCCAACGACGCCGACCCGCGCGATCCGCCGCGCATGATCCCGCGCGCGCAGCTCGTGCGTATCATCCGCCCGCGCGTGGAAGAGATTCTTGAGATGGTGCGCGACAGACTGCACGCCTCGCCGTTCGCCGCCGATCCGCGCGGGCGTGTGATCCTCGTCGGCGGCGCCAGCCAGCTCACCGGCCTGTCCGACCTTGCGATGCAGATCCTCGGCCGCCAGGTGCGCATCGGCCGCCCGCTCGGCATTGGCGGCCTGACCGACGCGACCAAAGGGCCGGCCTTCGCGGCTGCCGCCGGGCTGCTCGTCTATCCGCAGTTCGCCTATCTGGAACACTGCGAGCCGCGCAGGACGCGCGCGCTGATGACCGGGACGGACGGATATTTCTCGCGCGTCGGCCGGTGGCTGCGCGAGAGCTTTTGAAACGGCGCCGGCGTCATGCCCGGCGCTGCTTCGCGCGCACGTTGGTGAACTCGGCCCCGAACAGAACAATCTGCGCGGAGTAGTAGACCCAGATCAGGACGACGACGATCGAGGCGGCCGCGCCATACGTTGATTCCAGGCCTTGCTTGCCGATGTAAAGGCCGATCAGAAACTTGCCCAACTCGAACAAGAATGCCGTCACGGCTGCCCCCAGCCAGACGTCGCGCCAAGCGACGTCTGTGTCGGGAAGCCACTTGAACATCATGGCGAAGAGCAATGTGATCACCAGGAACGAAACGGCAAAGCTTACCGCCTGCAGCGCGGCTTCGGGCAGAAACGGCGCCAGATATTTGCTGGTGGCCGCGAGCGCGGTAGTGACCAGCATCGAGATTAGCAGTAGAAATCCGAGCGACAGCACGCCGGCAAATGAAAGCACGTAGGTGCGCGCAAAACCCCAGATGCCTTTGCCGGGCGGCGCCTTGACCTCCCACACGGTATTGAGCGCGTCCTTGAGCTGAACGACGACGCCGACCGCCGCGAAGATCAGCGTCCCTATTCCGATCGCCGCTGCAAACAGGCCCTCGCTGGGCTTGTTCGCCGCCCCCAACATGCCCTCGATGGCTTTGGACCCGGTGTCGCCGAGCAGCGCCTTGAGGCTGTTGATCACCTCGCCGCGGACGAGATCCTGTCCAAAGAAAAATCCCGCGATAACGACCGCGATGATAATGAGCGGACCGAGGGAGAAGATCGAGTAGTAGGCAAGAGCGGCGCCGAGACGGGCGTCCTTGTGTTCGATCCACTGGCTCGCCGCGGTCCGCAACAGCGGCCAATAACCGGGCTCTATCCGCGTCTCCTGCGCGCGCTCCTCGTTTCGATCATGCTTATTTGCGATATCCGGAGAGATGGCCTCATGGGCCCGCAGGGGCTCGGCGCGCAGTCTTGACGGCCGCGTGCGGCGGACTTGCCCCTCCGCGGCCGTCCACGCCACCGCGGCAAGGACGAGCAACGCGTGGCCTGCGATGGCCAAAAAGCCAGAGCGCGCCGGAATCGAAACAGCCATGTGACCTAGAGTCCTTTCGTCTGATGGTGCCCAGCTCCAATCGATGTGCTTGGGTTCCGGCGCCGCCCGCGTTGCCGGCGCAATGCGCGCCGCCGCGCAGCGCTTATTGCGGCCTACAAAGCTTTCCGAGCCGCCCTGCCAGCTGATTGAGTCCCCATTTCGCCGCCAGCGCCGCAGCCTTGTCCCACGTCGGCGTCTGATCGCGCAGGGGAGGCAAGGGCGCCTTCGCGTTCATCGTCGCGATTGAACGGAACATGCGCAGCTTCTCGGCGTGTCCCGAGTACCGGCCCGCGGCGAGCGCATTCTCCAGCGTTGCGTATCTGCGCAGCAGGCTGGCCGCTCCTGTGGCGCCGAGTCCCGGCGCGCCGGGCAGCTTGTCGGATGGGTCGCCGCGCAACGCGATGAAGTCCGGCACCTGCTGCGGCTCCACGCCGTAGCGCTCGCGGACTTCTGCCGGACCGATACGTGCCATCTCGCCTGCGCGAACCGGATAAAGAACGGTCGTCCTCTCGGAGACGAGCTGGAACGTGTCGCGATCGCCGCTCGCGACCAAGACCGTTCCTTTGCGCTTTTCCTCCGCGGCGACAGCGGCGGCGAGAAAATCATCGGCCTCGAAGCCGGGCGCCTTCGCGTTGGTGAAGCCGCAGGCCTCGATCAATTGCGGCAAGGTTTTGAGCTGTTCGATCAGCGCGGCATCGAACTTTCGTCCGCTCTGATAGGCGGGAAACAACTTGTTGCGGTAGGTCGGCGCATCGAGCGTATCCCAGGCGACGAGCACCGCGCGCGGATGCTCCGCCTCGTAGAACCGCAACAGCATATTGGCGAACCCGAGGATCGCACCGGCCTGTTTGCCGTCAGGCCGCATGATCGTCTTGGGCAGCGCGTGATAGGCGCGATGCGCAAACGAGTCGCCGTCGATCACCAGCAGCGGCCCGGCTTTCCGTGCGGCGGTGCGTTTCGGCGCGCGGGCTTTCGCGGTCTTCGGAACGCGGCGTGCGGCCTTTGCGGTACGCGCGGTCTTCGGCGCTCCCAGCTCCACCCACACCGGCGCGTGATCGCTGGCATCGGGTTTGCCGCGCACGGCGCGATCGACGCCGGAGGCCTTGAGGCGCGCCGCAAGATCCGGGCTGAGCAGAATGTGGTCGATGCGTAAGCCGGCATCGCGCGGCCAGCGATTCCGCATGTAATCCCAGAACGTGTAGATGCGCGCGTCCGGATGCAGCGCGCGAAGGGCGTCGGTCCAGCCCTGTTTGATCAGCCGGATGAAAGCGGCGCGGCTTTGCGGCTGCAGCAGCGCATCTTTGTCGTAGGACTTGGTCGGATA
>JAXDOA010000177.1:0-4609 GCA_034669125.1 Hyphomicrobiales bacterium | reverse complement strand
CCGGCCTCGCTTGACTTTCGGCACCGCACGCATGTTTCTCGGGCCGCATCGTCCACGCGCCGAGAGCCGTCCATGTCGTCGTCCGCCGTCCAGACCATGCTCGATGTGCTCAACATCGAGCAGCTTGAGGTGAACCTCTTCCGCGGCCGCAGCCCGCAGGATCGCTGGCAGCGCGTGTTCGGCGGGCAGGTGATCGGACAGGCGCTGGTCGCGGCGTCCCGCACCGTCGAGGGCCGCCAGCCGCATTCGCTGCACGCCTATTTTCTGATCGGTGGCGACCCGAAGGTGCCGATCATCTACGAGGTCGACCGCATCCGCGACGGCAAGAGTTTTACGACGCGGCGCGTGGTCGCGATCCAGCACGGCCTGGCGATCTTCACCCTGATGGTGTCGTTTCATAACGATGAGGATGGCCTCACCCATCAGGCGCCGATGCCCGACGTGCCGCCGCCGGAAAAGCTGACAAGCGAAGCCGAGATAAAAGCAAAATTTCTCGCCACCATGCCGGAAGCGGTGCAGCGCTACTACAAAAGCGAGCGCCCGATCGAGCTGCGCCCGGTCGAGTACGGCCGCTACCTCGGCAAGAAAATCGAAAGCGGCAAGTTCAACGTGTGGATCAAGGCGACCGGCAAGCTACCCGACGATCCGGCGATCCACCAATGCGTGCTCGCCTACGCCTCCGACATGTCGCTGCTCGACACCGCGCTGGTGCCGCACGGGCGCAGTCTGTTCGAGAAGGAGTTCATGGGCGCGAGCCTCGACCATGCGCTCTGGTTTCACCGCCCGTTCCGTGCCGACGACTGGCTGCTTTACGCACAGGAAACCCCGACCATGATCGGCTCGCGCGGTTTCGCGCGCGGGCTGATCTTCCGGCGCGACGGTGCGCTGGTGGCGAGCGTCGCACAGGAGGGGCTGGTGCGGCTGCGGCGGAAGGAAGGTTGAACCCGCCTGTTTGGCTCGCCCAATGCGCCAAGCGTAGAGCTGCACCGTCGCCACGAGCGGCTCGTTAATCAACCTGCTGCCCGGCACGGCGATCTCCCTTCGCAGTGACGTAACTGGACCGGCCCTTGCTGCTTGGGGTTCTGGTCACGGCAGAGCGCCCCATCTCAAGGCGCCAATGTTCCGTTTCGGCACACCAGTGCCGCAATCGGGAACGCCGCCGCGCACCGGGAGCGCGGCATGTTGCGTTGGGCGTTTGTGTTGGGCTTTTTGGCGGGATCGGCGGCGGACGCTGGCGAGCTTCGCAGCAGCTTCCAGGTCGGGCTCACCATATCGGGCCCCGGGCGCGTTTCGATCGCGCCTCGGCAGGCGACAATCCGCCGGACGTCCGTGCCGCTGCCAAGGCCGCGCCCCGCAGGCAGAACGGTGGTCACCGCCTCCGATACTTCGACCCTGTCGTCGCAATGATCTGCCGGAAACCGAAACGGCGGTCGCGGCGAGCCAGAGGGTGCTGTAACGACGCATCAAGGTAAATCAAGTCTGGCTTGTAATGGTGAACGAGTCGAAAGGAATGGCCCTGAACAACAAGTAAATATGCAAAAGTAAACGGTAAGTAACTCGTGTCAGTAAACAACATATTGCGTGAGTCATTACAAATCTAGTCTACATTGATTATTCAATATATCGATCCGTACCATTTCGTTTATTGTATTATTTAACGTGGTTCCGACCCCGAGTAAGTAATTGTCCCCGCAGAAAAACCCAACGCGCAAAGCGTTGAAAAACTCGGGGACGTCAAATGTCGAATATCCACTGTCGCTTCGCCTGCACGCTCATGCGCCCGCTGCCTGTAACGACAACGAACAGGGTAGCGATCACGGCGAAGCACTAAGCGTCCCGCGCAGATCGCGCTGCGGAAGCAAGCCGTGTTGCGGCCCCGCATATCATCGGGAAGAGGGTGGCATTGCGCCGCTCTCCTGTTCGCGTTTGTGCTTTCCTGCGCCGCCATGTCGGCGCGCGCGGAAGACGCCGGCCGCCCGATGCAGCTCGAGGTGATCCTCAACGGCACGCCGACCAAGCTGATCGGTGCGTTCACCATGCTGGAGGGCAATCGTCTCGCCGCGACGCGCCAGGAGCTGCTGGAGCTCGGGCTCAACCCGCGCGGCTATGCATCGCCAGGCGATCTCGTCGTGCTCGACCAGGTGTTCGGCCTTTCCCACAAATACGACGAGACGACGCAGCGCATCCTGATCACCGCGCCGGAAGAACAGCTCGCCGTCAAGGAGTACAATCTGCGGACGGCGGCGGAGCTGACGCCGGCGCAATCCGACTGGGGCGGCATCGTCAACTACAATGTCTTTGCCTCCGGCGTGAGCAACGTCGATGGCCGGCCGATTGCGATCAACGGCGTCCCCCTTGCGATCAACGGCATCCCGACGAAGTTCACCGGCGCTCCGATGGCGTTCAATGGCGCCTCGGCAACGTTCGATGCGCGCGTGTTCACGCCGTTCGGCACCATCAGCCAGTCCGCGATCCTGCGTACCGCTTCGCTGAGCGATCGTTTCGACGCACTGCGGCTCAACACGACGCTCACCTACTCCGATCCCGAGACGATGATGTCGTATCGCGCCGGCGACGTGATCACCGGTGGTTTTGCCTGGACCCGCCCGATCCGCATCGGCGGCGCGCAGATGCAGCGCAATTTCGGTCTACGTCCGGACCTTGTTACCTTGCCGCTTCCCGCCGCACGCGGCAGCGCGGCCGTGCCATCGACCGCCGACATCTACATCAACAACGTCAAAACCTTCTCGCAGGACGTCAACACCGGGCCGTATCTGTTGAGCAACCTGCCGGCGATCACCGGTAGCGGAACGGCGCGCGTGATCCTGCGCGACTCCGCCGGCCACACCACCGAGAGCGTACTGCCGTTCTACGTGTCGGCGAACCTGCTCGCACCCGGCATGTTCGACTACTCGGTCGAGGCAGGTCTGCCGCGCCTGTCCTACGGCACGACCGGAGACAGTTATCTCGGCACGCCGCTCGCTTCGGCCAGCGCGCGCTACGGGGCGTTCGACTGGCTCACCATCATGGGCCACGCCGAAGGCGGAGCGGGCCTCATGAACGGCAGCCTCGGCGCCGTCATCCGGACCGGCTCGGTCGGCGTCGCGACGGTCGCGGGTGCGGCGAGCCGCGCCGGCACGGGCACCGGCTTTCAGAGCTATGCCGCCTATGAAACGAAGCTCTTCGGCGTCAGCATCAACGCCAGCTCGCAGATGACGTTCGGCGCCTACAACGATCTGGCCTCGGTAACGGCACGATTGGACAAGAGCATCTCCGCCGACCCTTATGACATCGGAGGCTTGATCGACATCTCCACCTCGGTGCAGAAGGCTGCCAACAACAAGGCGCTGTTCACCAGCGCGCAGCCGCCAAAGATGCTCAATCGCGTTTCCTTCGGCGTGCCGCTTCCATTCTATAGCGTGAACCTGAGCGCCGGCTTCACCCAGACACGCGACGCAGCCGACGTGCGTTCGGACATCGCCAACGTCACCGTGTCGTTCCCGGTCGGCCGGGCTTCGTTCTTCGCCACGGCGTTTTCCACGGTCAGTGGCGAGAAGAACCGGGGATTCCTGGCGGGCATGTCCGTGCCTCTCGGAGACGTCACGACCTCGCTCTCGGTGTCGGGCGGAACGGACGGGTTGAGCATCAACGCCGATGCCGTCAAACCGCTCGAGCAAAAGCCGGGCAGCTGGGGATGGCGCGTGCGCGACAGTGAAGGCGTAGGCGCGCAGCGCTCCGCCGCGGTTTCCTACCGCTCCTCGTTCGCGCGCACCGAGGCGGGCGTCAGCCAAGGCGCGAACGGCGTGGTGGCGACGGCGGAAGTCGAGGGCGCGGTCGCCACGATGGGCGGCGGCGTGTTCTTCGCCAACCGCATCGACGATGCATTCGCCGTGGTGGAGACCGGCGTGCCGGATGTCGAGGTCTTCCACGAGAACCGGCCGGCCGGAATGACCAATTCAAGCGGGCGCGCGCTGATCCCGGGGCTGCGGTCGTACCAGCGCAACAAGATCGCGATCGACACGAGCAAGCTTCCGGTCGACGCCGACATCTCGACGACCGAAGGCTACGTCACACCGGCGGATCGCTCGGGCGTACGTCTGAACTTCGCGGTGCGCACCGATGTCAAGCCGGCGATCGTGGTCTTCAAGGGTGCGGACGGCCAGCCGTTGGCTGCCGGCGCACGCGGGCAGATCGAAGGCGGCGAGGACTTCATCGTCGGCTATGACGGGCGCGCCTACATCAAGAATCTCAGTGCCGAAAACAAGGTCACCATTGCGATGGTCGATCGCGAATGCCGTGCGTCGTTCAACTACGAGGCGCGTGCCAATGAGCAGGTGGTGATTTCCGGCGTGACCTGCCAATAGGCCGGCGGAGCACGGCGGCTCAGAGCACGATCCCGAAAAGTGGGAACCGGTTTTCGGATAAGATCATGCTCAAAAAGAAGTAGAGCGCGACTCCTACTCAACCAGGAACGATAGCGCTCTAGTGCCCCGAACCCGAAGTTCGCACACAACGCGCGGCAAGTACGCTTGCGAACTTCGGGTTCAAAAGGGGCACTAGAGTCATAAGGTTGCTAGTGTCCCTTTGATTCCGAAGTTCGCATCCAAGT
>JAXDOA010000176.1:0-3340 GCA_034669125.1 Hyphomicrobiales bacterium | reverse complement strand
GCCAATAGCTCCTCGACCGGCATGCGGTCCTTGGTGACGCGCAGGTAGGCCTCGGCGGCGCCCTTCTTGTCCGCCTTGATCCACGCGGTCGACTCCTTCAGGGCGCCGAGCAGGGCGGCGATGACCTAGGGGTTCTCGTCGTGGAATTTGGTCGTCATCGAAATGGCGCTCACCGAGTGCGGACCGATGATGTCGTAAGATGAGACCACCTGATGATAGCCGGGCATCTTCAATTGTCGGTTCTGGAATGGCGCGGATGAAAAGTGGCTCTGCACTTCGGTGCCTGAATTCAGCGCCGCGAAGGCATCCGGGTGGCCCATCGAGACGGTGAGCGGATCGAGCTTCTCGTAGTTGGCGTCGCCGAACTCCTTGGCGGCGGCCATTTCGAGCAGGATCGCTTGCATGGAGATCTTCACCGACGGCACCGCGATGCGGTCCTTCTCGCCGTAGTCTTTCAGGATTTTGATCTTCGGGTCGCGCGTGAGCAGGATCAGCGGCATGAAATTGAGGCCCGCGATCGCACGCACCTTCACGTTGGTGCGCGTCTTCTCCCACATGGTGATCAAATTCGGCAGGCCGACGCCGGCGACGTCGATCGCGCCCGAGATGATGCCGTCGTTGAGTTGCGCGGGGCCGCCGAGCGTCGCCCAGGTCACCTTGAGGTCGCTTAAGCCTTGAAGCTTCGCTTGCTTCTCGAGCAAGCCCTGATCTTCCATGATGACGAACTGGATGTAGGGCAGGCCGTATTGCTTGCCGATCTTGATTTCGTTCACTTCGGCCGATGCGGGAGCAAGGACAGCGAGTACGATCAAGACGGCCGCGGCGAGAATGCGTGTCATACCTGTCCTCATGTAATCGGCGTCATCTGCTTGGGATCGAAGGCGAGCCACGCGCTCTCGCCCACCTGATAGATTTCAAGCGGCGGCGTGGTGACGCGCAGCTTCATCGCGCCGCCATTCGGCGCGACAACATAGTCCCAGAATTCGCCGAGATAGGCACGTTCCGCGATCGTCACGGCGACCTGCGGCTGGCCGTTCCCGGGTTGCGCACGCGACAGACGCATGCTCTGCGGCCGCACCGACACCGTGACCTTGCCGGAGGCGGGGGCGCCCTCCAGCGCTGCAAGCGGCAGCGCGAACGAGCCGAACTCGATCCGGTCGCCGGTGCTGTTGCCCTCGATGAAATTCGTGCGGCCGATGAAGCCCGCGACGAAGCGCGTCTTCGGCCGATTGTAGAGCGTGTGCGGATCGGCGACCTGCTCGATGCGGCCCTGGTTCATCACGGCGATGCGGTCCGACGTGACCATCGCCTCGGCCTGATCATGCGTGACGTAAACCGTGGTGATGCGGAATTCGTCATGCAGGCGGCGGATCTCGAAGCGCATTTCCTCGCGCAGGTTGGCGTCGAGGTTCGACAGCGGCTCGTCGAGCAGGAGCACCTGCGGCTGGATCACGATCGCGCGCGCGAGCGCGACGCGCTGCTGCTGCCCGCCGGAGAGTTCGGCCGGATAGCGCGCCGCCAAGTGTCCCATGTGCACGACGTCGAGGATTTGCGCCACGCGTCGGCGCACGTCCTCACGCGGAAGTTTGCGCAGCTCCAGCCCGAACGCGACGTTCTGCTCGACGGTCATGTTCGGCCACACCGCATAGCTCTGGAAGATCATCGACATCTGCCGCTTTTCGGGCGGCAGTACGCCGGACGGCGAGGACAGCGTCTGTCCGTTCATCTCGATGGTGCCGGCGGTCGGCTCGATAAAGCCCGCGATCATGCGCAGTGTCGTGGTCTTGCCGCAGCCGGACGGGCCGAGCAGCGAGACGAACTCGCCCTCGCGCAGTTCCAGATCGATGCCGGCGACCGCCGCGACCTCGCCGTAGCGTTTCTCGATGCCGCGCAACACGAGCTTGCTCATGACGAACGCACCATGAAGTCGCGGCCGATCGCCTTGAAGCCGATAGCCGCGATGATCAGCGTCGCCACCAGCAGGATCATGCCGAGCGCGGACAGCACCTCGAAATTGCCCTCCTCGGAGAGGTCGAACAGCATGACCGAGATGACGCGCGTGTTCGGGCCGACGAGGAAGATCGCGGAGGACAATTCGCGTGTGGCCGGGATGAACACGAGGATCCACGCGCCCGCGAGATTGCGCTTGAGCAGCGGCGCTAGCACCTTGCGGATCGCCAGCAGGCGCCCGCCGCCGAGGATGCGCACGGCTTCCTCCATCTCGGGATTGATGCTGCGCATGCCGGCCGCGCTCGAGGTGTACGCAATCGGCAGGAAGCGCGTCGTGTAGGCGAGGATCAGGATCGTCGCGGTGCCGTAGAGCGCGAGCGGCGGCGGCGCGTAAGCCGCATAGAAGCCGATCGCCAGCACGATGCCGGGAATGACGAACGGCGCCATGCAGAGGAACGCCAGCACGTTACTCCACGGCACCAGCTTGCGCGTCACCACATAGGCGATGGCGAGCGACAGCGCGATGGCGGCGAATGCCGTGATGCCGGAATAGACGAACGTGTTGACGATGGCGTTCTGCGCCTGCGTCTGCTCGAACAAGATATAGTGGAAGTTCTGCAGCGAGAGGTTATCGAGCGAGAAGCCGCGGCCCCACGCCTTGGCGAACGCCGCCTGGGTGAGCACCAGCATCGGCAGGAACACGGCGAGCGCGCAGACGAACAGCGCATAGCCGAGCATCACCCAGCGCCACGGCCCGAGCTTTGTGATGCGCCGCTCGCCGCCCTTGCCGCTCACCGTCGTATAGCCGCGCCGGCCGAGTACTGAGCGCTGCAGCCAGAACATGAAGATGGTGATCAGCAGCAGCGGCATCGCATAAGCGGCGGCCTGCTCGACGCGCACCGGATATTCGAAGAATTGCCACAGCTGCGTCGACACGACCTGAAAGCGCGCGGGGAGCGCGATCAGCGCGGGCGCGCCGAACAGCGCGATCGCTTCGAGGAACGAGATGATCAGCCCGCCGACGATCGCGGGGAGCACCAGCGGCAGCGTGACGCGAAAGGTGGTGCGCATCGTGCCGGCGCCGAGGATGTTGGCGGCGTCCTCCATTTCGGACGACACGAGATCGAGCGCGGCGCTCGTGAACACGAACACGTAAGGGAACGACGTGACCGCCACGACCACGATCAGCCCGGTCATCGAATAGACGTTGAACAGGCCGTGCTCGGCGCCGGTCAGCGCCATCCACACCTTGTTGAGCCAGCCGGCATTCGGCCCTGCGAGCAGGATCCAGCCGATGGCGCCGAGATAGGGCGGGATGATGAAAGCACCGAACACCATCAGCCGGATGAAGCCCTTCCACGGCATGTCGGTGCGCGAGATCGCCCAGGCG
>JAXDOA010000175.1:0-6866 GCA_034669125.1 Hyphomicrobiales bacterium | reverse complement strand
GGGTTCTTGTCGACGGGCTGCACCAACGACGCGACCGTTCGCAACTGATCCATCGCCGGGTTCCAGTGAAACAGCGTCGCGGGGCCCGGCAGGCCTTGGCTGCGCCCGCCGAGCACCAAAATGCCGTCCGACACCGCGGCGAGATCGCGAATGCCGGTATCGGGACCGAGCGCGAGCACGTGCACAGCCGGATGGAGCGGCCCAATCGCTGTGAACAGCGTCGCGACCGGCGTGCTCGCGATGAAGGCCTTGCCGGCGATCGTCGGCGCACGAAAGCCGAGATGCAGCACGTTGTCCTTCACGGCGATGCCTTCGATGCGCGCGTTGGCGCGATCGATGCGCGCTCCGGAGATCTGCGGGATCGGGATTCCTGCGGTGAGCGCATCGCGAACGCGTTGCGTGGTCTGAATCGATGTGGCCGTCGGCGGCCGTCCGGCCGCATCCGGCTGGAAGCGTAGCACGATGAACGAGGTGTCGACCTGCACCGGCGGATCGGTCTTGGCGGCCGAGGTCACCACGTAGAAGAAGCGATCGTCATGCGCGGCGCCCTCGGCGTTCGGTATGTTGGCAAGACCGGGAGGCGGGTCCGTGGTGAAACCGACGAGCGCGCCCGGCTGGATCGTGGTGCCGGATACCGAAAAGATCTGCGCGAACTTCGCCGCATCGTTGACGACGAGGCAGGGGCTCGAGGGCGGCGTCCTCATGCAGGTGACGCCGCTGACATTGTTGCGGCCTTCGGTCGCCGAGCCGAACGAGGGCTGCACGGTCCAGGTGACGTCCAGCGCCGGGATGATTTCGGGCTGCGCCGCGGCCGGCGCCGCGGACAGCATCGCGCCGAGCGCAATCAGGAGCCGCAGGACGTTTTGCAAACCGGATCGCAATTGCGGCATGGCGTGTTCCCTCGTGATCAACTCCGGGATGAATTTGTGACAGGTTCGTCGGAACGCGGGAAGCAGCCGCCTTCGCCCGATGAACAGCCAACGCTCCGCCGGCCCGATTGGATGGGGGCGGGTGCCCTTTGTCCGTTTCCGCTCCCAAAAAATGAGGGGAGCAGAGCGCCGACAGGCGCTGGTGCGGAACGCCGCACCCGATGACCCGCCTCGCGGTCGGGTCCATCTCCGGATCGCCGGAGATGACCGGCCAGTGACGTAGGCCGGCGCGCCTCTCGGCGCTCTGCTGCGGCGTTTTCCTTGCGGCGTCGGGCCGCGCTTTCGTCGATGGTGCAAAACATGCCCATCGATCGTCAGCCAGCTCCTGGCAGGAGGCCATAGTGCCTCCGGGCGGAGCCCCGACGCCGCCCGGGTGCCCGGCTAACGAGGCCGGACGCGCGGGCGCCGCGCAAGCGAATGCCTTCGCATTCGCCCCGGGACCGCCAGCCTGATCTCCGGCCGCGCATCCCGCTTGCTCCATCATCCGAACGTCACCGGTTGACGCCCCTCGACGAGCAAGGCGCGGACAAGATAAGGGCAGATTCCGAGGCGGGGATAAGATGTGCGATCACAAATGCGTGATTGTGATCCTAAGATGGGAACGGCGTAGGGCGCGAGTCAAGCGAAGCGCACTGCGCCGTCGCCTCTTGGCGCAATGCGCTCGGCCTCGCGTCGCTTATTGCGCCCTACGCTTGCTTGCTTCGTCATGGCCGGGCTTGACCCGGCCATCCACGTCTTGCTTGCTGGCAGGGAAGACGTGGATGCCCGGCACAAGGCCGGGCATGACGGAGAGGGTTAGAGTCAGAGCAGCGCCAGCAGCGAGGGCCATCATGATGACACGACGCGAATTCGGCGCGACGCTGGCCGCCGGTGCAGCCGTGGCGGCAAGTGCGCAGCAGGCGCGGCCGCAGCCCGCACATAAGCGCACCATCGTCGATGCCCAAGTGCATCTCTGGAAAGCAAACTCGCCGGACTGGCCCTGGGATCCGGGCGCCCGGCCGCAGTTGCCCGAACCCTTCACCATCGAGCGCGTGTTGCCGATGATGGACGAGGCGGGCGTCGATCGCGTGGTGATCGTGCCGCCCGGCGTGAACGAGCGCAATGACTATGCGCTCGAAGCCGCCCGGCGTTATCCCAACCGCTTCGCCGTCATGGGCAAGATTCGGCTGCAGGATCCGAAATCGGCGGCGCTGGTGCGGGCATGGAGAGAGCAGCCCGGCATGCTCGGCGTGCGCCTGGTGTTCAACACGGCCGCGACGCTCGCCTGGCTATATGACGGCACGGCCGATTGGTTCTGGCCGGAAGCCGAGAAGGCTTCTCTTCCCGTCATGTTTCTTGCGGGCGGTGGGGTCCCTGCCTTCGCCCGCATCGCGGAGCGTCACCCGCAGCTTCCGCTCATCGTCGACCACATGGGCCTGAACTCATCGAGCCGCGACAACAGGCTCACCGCGAACATCCCGGCGGCGATCGATGCGTCGGTTGCGCTCGCCAAATATCCGAACGTCAGCGTCAAGTTCTCGGGCGCGGTCGGCAATTCTCTCGAACCTTATCCGTTCCGCGACATGACGGTGCATCTGCAGCACTTGTTCGACGCTTACGGGCCGCAGCGCTGCCATTGGGCGACGGACATCACGAACTCGCTCGCCAAGGCAAGCTACCGCCAGCGCGTCACCCATATCACCGAGGAGCTGAGCTTTCTGTCGGAGAGCGACAAGGACTGGGTGATGGGACGAGCGATCCTTGCGCGCCTGAAATGGACCTGATCGACACTCAGAAAGAAGACTTGGATGCCCGACATAAAGTCGGGCATGGCGGAGAGTCCTGGAGCGATGGCAAAACCAGCGATCCACCCCGGATTTCGCTTCGCTCATCCGGGCTACGCTTGCCGACCGTTCGAATCGATCCATTGCTTTATCAGAGCCGATGTCGTGCCACTCTCGGCGATCGCGCGAGGGAGGACGTCAATGAAGCGCCTTGTGGCCGCATAGAACTCCACTGCGATCATGAAAATGTCCTCAATCTTCAATGCGGCGATTGCTTCATATTGAAGAGCGCATCAGCATCTCTGTGAGCGATAGTGGCATTGCGCAATTCGGCAAATTCCTTGCGCGCTCGCCCTTGCGCCGCGCGGGCCGCTCTCAATGAATCGACGATCTCTTTTCGAACCGCATCAGAAATTGAGAGTCGATCCAAGGCATCTCTCAGTGCAGTGCCGGACACCTTGTCGGGGTCCCACTCGTGTATCGTTAAGAGGATTACTCGGGCGCAGAGTTTTCGTTTCCACTCGTCAGGATGTGTGAGCGCGTCGAGCTTCACACACTGGAAATCGCGCTCAGCAATTAGGAAAAATAGTGCAATATTCAGAAGCGTCGCCGAGTCTTGAAATCCGCGCTCGTTGCTTTTCGAAGTCTGATCTTTGATCGTAGCCAGCGCCTCATCGATGGCCTTGCGGCGGCGCCGCTCGGAGAGCCACAGCCACCGTCGCATAACGGCGCGGACAAGATTTCCTCCGAGGTCGCGATTCGCGTGTGCCCCGTTGCTTGTGCTCATCCGATCGCTTCACCCCAGCTTCATCACCTTCCGGAGATCGCTATTGATGCGAGATTGCCATTTGGCGCCGGTCGCCTTGTATGCTTCCAGCACATCGGTATCGAGGCGCATCGAAACGGCCTTTTTGATCGGTGCCTTCTGCTTGCCGCGCCGCCTGATCGTGCGGGCGAGGTCCGGGAATATCTCTTCGAAGCGCTTCGCTTTTGCGAAGTCCTTCCGCGTCCATTCCGGGTTGTCGGAGACGGCGCGCATATCGGCAGCGGAATAGGGCTTATTCTTCTTTGAGATATTCGGCATAGACCTTCCTTTCACGCGCGTCGGCGGGCCGCATACTGATAACGCTGACGCCTTCGCTTCCAAGCTTCGCGAACACAACGCAGATACCGCCCCGCGTGTTTGCGCCAATGCCCCTGAAGCGGCGACTTTTCGCGGGCAAGATAAGCGCGTCCGCGAAGAACGCTTCGTTCAAGTCGGCGAAATCCAGGCGGTGCTTATCGATGTTCGCCAGGCGTTTCGGTTCGTCCCAGACGATCTTCATCGGGAAATTGTATATACGATTTGCTGAAGGCGTTCAAGCAAGGGAAATGGGGTCCCTCGCGACTCCCCGTTCGATCAAGCTGCGTTGCAGCCCTCACACATCCAGCAATTCCTCGCTGGCAAACTCCGCCCGCTCCTGAATAAACGCGAACCGCGTCTCGGCCTTCGTCCCCATCAGGCGCTCGACCGATGACTCGGTGTCGGCGCGGTCGTCGGTGAGCAGCATGACTTTCAGAAGCGTGCGCTTCTTCGGGTCCATGGTGGTTTCCTTCAGCTGCGCCGCCATCATCTCGCCGAGGCCCTTGAAGCGGCCGATCTCGACCTTGGCGTTGGCGTGGAATTCCTTCTTCAAAAGCTCGTCGCGGTGCGTCTCGTTGCGGGCGTAGAACGTCTTGCCGCCGTGGGAGAGGCGATAGAGCGGCGGCACCGCGAGATAAAGGTGCCCGCGCTCGATCAGTTGCGGCATCTGGCGATAGAAGAACGTGATCAGCAGCGAGGCGATATGCGCGCCGTCGACGTCGGCGTCGGTCATCACGACGATCTTCTCGTAGCGCAGGTCCTCGTCGCGATAATGCACGCCGGTGCCGGCGCCGAGCGCCTGTACCAGATCGGCAAGCTGCTGGTTGCCGGCGAGTTTGTCCTTGGTGGCGGAGGCGACGTTGAGAATTTTGCCACGCAGCGGCAGCACGGCCTGGTTGGCGCGGTCGCGCGCCTGCTTGGCGGAGCCGCCGGCCGAATCGCCCTCGACGATGAACAGCTCGGAGCCTTGCGCGGCGGTGTTGGTGCAGTCGGCGAGCTTGCCGGGCAGGCGCAGCTTGCGCGTCGCGCTCTTGCGCTGCGTTTCCTTCTCGGCACGGCGGCGCAGCCGCTCGTCGGCGCGCTCGATCACCCAGTCGAGCAGCCGGTTTGCGTGCGCGGGATTGCCGGCGAGCCAGTGGTCGACATTGTCCTTGATCGCAGCTTCGGTGATGCGTTGCGCCTCGACGGTGGCGAGCCGGTCTTTCGTTTGCCCCTGGAATTCCGGCTCGCGGATGAACACCGAGAGCATGCAGCCGGCGCCGATCATCACGTCGTCCTGCGTGACGTTCGCGGCGCGCTTGCCCTGACCGGCGCGCTCGGCGTGATCGCGGATGCCTCGGGTGAGGGCGGCGCGAAGCCCGGCCTCGTGGGTGCCGCCGTCCTGCGTGGGGATCGTGTTGCAGTAGGACGACACGAACCCGTCCGCATCCGCCACCCACGCGACCGCCCATTCGACCGCGCCATGGGCGCCGGTCTTGCCGACCTTGCCGGCGAAAATGTCGGGATGGACCAGCGTGGTGCCGTGCAGCGCGGCTTCGAGGAAGTCGGTGAGGCCGCGCTCGAAGTGGAAGGTCTCCTGCTCCGGCACATCGTCGATGCCCGCGAGCAGGGCCTTGTCGCACCGCCAGTGAATCTTGACGCCGCCGAACAGGTAGGCCTTCGAGCGCGCCATCTTGAAGACGCGCGCGGGCTTGAACGCTGCCCTCGCGCCGAAGATCTGCGCGTCGGGATGAAAGCGGACCTTGGTGCCGCGCTTGTTGGGAACACGGCCGAGCTTTACCAGCTTGCTCTTCGGAATTCCGCGCTCGAAGACCTGGCGAAAATGCTCCTGGCCGCGCCAGACCTCCACTTCCATCTTGTCGGAGAGCGCGTTGGTCACCGACACGCCGACGCCGTGCAGGCCGCCGGAGGTCTCGTAGACCTTGGAGTCGAACTTTCCGCCCGCGTGCAGCATCGTCATGATCACTTCGAGCGCGGACTTTTTCGGAAACTTCGGATGCGGATCGACCGGCATGCCGCGCCCGTTGTCGGTGACGCTGAGGAACCCGTCCGCCGTCATCTCCACTTCGATCGTCGATGCGTGACCGGCCAGCGCCTCGTCCATCGCGTTGTCGATCACCTCGGCGAACAGGTGATGCAGCGCCTTCTCGTCGGTGCCGCCGATATACATGCCGGGGCGGCGGCGCACCGGCTCCAAGCCCTCGAGCACCTCGATGTCGCGCGCCGTATAGGCCTCGCCCGCGGGCGCCGACGCCTTGCTGCGCACGGGCTTGGAGGACAGCCGGCGGGCCGCCGCCGCGGGCGTGTCGGTGAAAAGGTCGCTGGTGTCGGCCGTCTTTTTTGCGGTCTTGGGCATTGTCACGCTGCGGATGTGGGACCGAATCAATATCCCCGACTATGCCATGGTGGCGGCGGGATCGTGACATCTGGTCGCTGGCGCGGTGTGCGGCAAGTCGCTAGACCTGTGGTTTCTCAAGGGCTTTCCGAAAAATGTTCGAAGAATACGTTCAGCCGATCGTCGAATTCGTCAAGGTTCACCAGGTCTGGGCGGCGCCGGTCGTGTTCGCGCTCTGCTTTGTGGAATCGCTCGCCTTCGTCTCGCTGCTCGTGCCTGCCTGGGGCGCCCTGGTGGTGATCGGCACGATGATCCAGGCGGGGGGCTTGAATTTCTGGCCGATCTGGATCGCGGGTTCGGTCGGGGCGGCGCTGGGCGACTGGCTGTCCTACTGGATCGGGCGGAAACTCGAGCACACCGTGCAGCACATCTGGCCGCTGTCGCGGCATCCGGACCTGATCCCGAAGGGCGAGGCCTTTATCAAGAAATGGGGCGCGCTCGGCATCTTCATCGGCCGCTTTAGCGGCCCGTTGCGCGCCTCGGTGCCGCTGGTCGCGGGCATTTTCGAAATGCCGTTCTGGCGATTTCAGATCGCGAACTTCACCTCCGCGTTCGTGTGGGCCGCGGTGCTGCTTTTGATCGGGGACGTGATTTCCAAGGGCTTCACGATGATCTTCGGGTAACGCTTCAAGCCAGTTCCATCGCCGCTGGCCACG
>JAXDOA010000174.1:0-3002 GCA_034669125.1 Hyphomicrobiales bacterium | reverse complement strand
AGTCCTGATCGAACGGGCGAAGCTTCACCTGCGGTTGGCCGCCGGGCAACTGTTCGATCCACGCAACCGCAAAGCCTTGGCCGGTTTCAATGACCGTCGGCAATTGCCGCTTCGTGCCCGGCACCCCGGGGAAGTTCACGGCGAACTCGTTGCCGCTCGCGACCCCGTTCACGCCAAACAGCCGCCCCTTGATATCGGCGGTGCCGCGATCGGCCCATACGACGACAACTTGCGTGCCGCGAAAACCAGCGACGCAGGGCTGATCCTGATCCCCGGTCGTCGTCTTGTTGATCAAGACCTCGTCCATCGCTTCCCCCCATTCATCGGTGTTGGAGCGTAGCGTTGGCACAACCTGAGGGAAAGAGTGGCCGACGCGTCACGCACTGGGCGGTCGCGGCATAAAATACGCGGAGAGGCCTGCGCCATTCCGGGACGCAGGCCTCTCGCAACGATCGACAGACTGAATTTCTAGACCCGCATCGCGGCCGGGCGCATCGCGCCGATGCGGTCAAGCTCGGCCTGCTCGCGGGCATTGTCGGCGACGCGCTCGCGTGCCTGATCGCGTTCGTCGAGCAGCTCGACTTTCTTCAGCTCCTCGAACGCTTCGGCCAGCGCCATGCGGGCGTCCTCGAGCTGGCCTTTGAGTTCGTCGGCCGAGCGCTTGAGATTGTCGCGCCGTCCGATCGCCGCCTTGGCGTAGGTCGGATAGGCGAAATGCGTCGGATCGTGGATCCCGGCGCGTGTCTGTTCGGTTTCGATCTCGCGGTCGAGGTCGGTGGCCATGCGGTCGAAATCCGCCACCATGCTTTCGATCTGCGCTACCCGGCGCCGCTTCTCGTCGACCTGGAATTTCCTCAAGCGAATGAGCGTCTCACGCGACTTCATCGACTCGTACTCCCCAGAAGCCCCGACATACACTCGGGACACAGCAGGACCCACGGCGCTACAAGCCCGGTCCCAGCCCCAGCGAACTGTGGCAGCACAACGTTAGTTTTCGGTTTCTGCACGGCCGATGATTTCCGCAAGCCGCATATACGCTTCGGTAAGAGGTGTTGATTCTTCCTTACCTTGCGCCAGGAACGCCTCCAGCGGCTGGTGCAGGCCGATCGCCTCGTCCACCTCGGCGCTCGAGCCCGCCCGGTAGGCACCGAGCCGGATCAGTTCCTCCATATCCGCGTAGGTCGCCATGATCTGCCGCGCCCGGTTGATCACCGGCAGGTAGGCGGGATCGGCCGCCCGAGGCATGGTGCGCGACACGGATTTGAGGATATTGATCGCCGGATAGCGCCCGCGTTCGGCAATCGCGCGCTCCATCACGATGTGGCCGTCGAGGATCGAGCGCACCGCGTCCGCGACCGGCTCGTTGTGGTCGTCGCCGTCGACCAGCACCGTGAAGATGCCCGTGATGGTGCCGGCGTTGGTGCCGGGTCCGGCGCGTTCGAGCAGGCGCGGCAATTCGGTGAACACAGTCGGCGTATAGCCTTTCGCGGTCGGCGGTTCGCCCGCCGAGAGGCCGATCTCGCGCTGCGCCATGGCAAAACGCGTCACCGAATCCATCAGCACCAGCACGTCTTTATGCTCGTCGCGGAAATATTCGGCGATCGCGAGCGTGAGATACGCGGCCTGGCGGCGCATCAGCGCGGGCTCGTCGGATGTGGACACCACCACCACCGACCGTGCGAGACCTGCTTCGCCGAGATCGTCCTGGAGGAATTCCTGCACCTCGCGGCCGCGCTCGCCGACGAGCCCGATCACCGAGACATCGGCCTGGACGTTGCGCGCCAGCATCGACAACAGTACCGACTTGCCGACGCCGCTCCCTGAGAACACGCCGAGGCGCTGGCCGCGGCAGCAGGTGAGGAAGGTATTGAGTGCGCGCACGCCAAGATCGAGCGGCGCGCCGACGCGGCGGCGCGCATGCGCGGGCGGGGGCGGATTGCGGAACGGATAGGGCGAAGGCCCGAGCGGCAACGGGCCCTTGCCGTCGATCGGCTCGCCCATCGCGTTGACCACGCGCCCGAGCCAGCCGGCCGAGGGCCGCGTTGCGGCCGCGACCGATGTCACGAGAGCGCGGCAGCCGCGCCGCACGCCTTCGAGCGGCGCGAACGGCATCAACAGCGCGTTCGGTCCGGTGAAGCCCACGACCTCGCACGGGATCGCGCGCTCCTTGCCGGTCTCGACGATGACGCGCGAGCCGACCGACATCGCATGGATCGGCCCCGCGACCTCCACCATCAGGCCGCGCACCCCGACCACGCGTCCGTAAGTCTCGACCTCGTCGAGTTCTGCGATCTGTTCGGCCAATGCTTTCATCGATCCCCTTCAGTACGCCGCGATACCGCGGTTTCCTTAACTTGGCATTTACCCGTCTCGTTAATGATTGCCTCACCGTCCTTGGGACACGGGCGTCTCGCTTTGCCAGGACGGAGGGGCGAGTCGCGGGAGTCGGTTACCACCGACTCTTAAAGTGGAGCGTGAGCAGGCGAGGGCTAAGAAAACCACTCAGTGCCAGCATATTACGGCGATTCTATCGTTTCCGCCCAGTAAATGCTTGCACAGGAGAATCAGGTTTTGTTAACCATTGGCCGGTAGCGTGCCGAATCGATTGTCCCAAGGCGTTTTGAGGGGCCCTTGTGGCCTGCCGACCTGAGCCCAGAGGGCGTGAAGGGGACTGGCATGCGCGTTCTGCTGATTGAAGACGATAGCGCGACCGCGCAATCGATCGAGTTGATGCTGAAATCCGAGAGTTTCAACGTCTACACGACGGATCTCGGAGAAGAGGGCGTCGATCTCGGCAAGCTCTACGACTACGACATCATCCTCTTAGACCTGAACCTGCCCGACATGTCGGGCTATGAGGTTTTGCGGACGCTGCGGGTCTCCAAGATCAAGACGCCGATCCTGATCCTCTCCGGCCTCGCCGGCATCGAGGACAAGGTGAAGGGTCTCGGCTTCGGCGCCGACGACTACATGACCAAGCCGTTCCACAAGGACGAGCTGGT
>JAXDOA010000173.1:0-3348 GCA_034669125.1 Hyphomicrobiales bacterium | reverse complement strand
ATCACGGAAAAATCCAAAACCGCGGTGACCACGCAAGACTGCGTCGACACCGTGAAGGAAGTGCCGGGTGCGATCGGTTTCGGTCCGTTCACCAAGGCGCTTGAGATGGAACTCGCGGTGCTCAAGGTCGACGGCCATTACCCGACCGATCGCGGCTATCCGAGCGCCGTCACCTTGGCGTTTGTGCACAAGGAATCGACGATCACGCCCGAGGCCAAGCGTTTCATCGGCTATGTGAAAGCCACCAAAGCCAAGACCGTCCTCATGAGCATGGGCGGAGTACCCGTCGCCGAGTGAGGGTGATGTCCCACCGAGGTGCAGGATTTTGGTTCGGCTTTCTTCGCTCAGTTCCCGGCTGATCATCGCCGTCGTCGCGACGGCGACCGTCGCGTTTGCGGCCTCCTTCGGCTTGACGATCGTTCGTCTCGATCAGGGTCTGGAGCGCCAGGCCGAACAGCTGAGTAAGCTCTCTGAGGAGAAGCTCTCGCAACGCCTGGACGGCGAGGCGCGGCTCGCCGGCGCGCGCGTCGAGGCCTTGTTCTCCGCCCGGGCAACCCGGCTGGAAAGCATCGCGCAGCGCGCCGACCTGGTAAAGGCGATCTCGTCCGCCAATGTCGTGGCGATCAGCGAGTTGCTCGGCCCTGCCGCGCAGGCCGCCGACATCGATGGCATCCTGGTGGTCGACATCAAGCTGCGCGTGTTCGGCGCGGACAGCGACAAGACCGATATCGTGACGGCAAATCGCGCGCTGCAGGAGAGCCCGTTAGCGCAGGACATCCAGCCGATCCTGGTCGACAACGACCGCAAGCGTCCACGCGTGCTGCGCCGCGCGGTCGAACTCAACGATCATCTGGCCCAGGCGCTCGGCGCGCGCGCCCACGCGCCGCTCGCGTTTGTCGTGGTTGAGCCGATCTTCGACGATTTCGGCGATGTCTTCGCCGCGCTGATTGCCCATCGCTCGCTGCGTGAGCGCGAGACGACCCTGGAGGAATTTTCCCGACTCGAAGGCGCAGGCCTGACCGTCCTGGCTGGCGAGGACTCGATCTCGATCTCGGGCATCGCCGGCAACTCCGTCGCCATACCGTCCGCTTCCGAAACGTCGATGCTGCGCAGCAAGGACGGCAGCTTCTGGTCGCGCTGCGACCCCTTCGAGCAGTGGCGCGTTTGCGCGCTTGCGCCGGTCGGAGAGCTGCATACCTTGCGCAACGAGCTGGTGCGCATCGGCGAGGCGGAAGGCCGCTCGCTCGCGGTTTGGCTGATCGTCGCGGCGGTCACCTCGGTGCTGATGTTCGCCGGAATCATGCTGCTGGTGTCGCAGCGCATCAGCCGGCCGCTGGTGCAGATCACCGAAGCCGTGCGCGCCGTCGCGCGCGGCGACTGGAAGTCCGAGGTCGCGGGCGTCGAGCGCGTCGACGAGGTCGGCGACATCGCGCGCGCCGTCATCGTGCTGCAGCGCTCGCTGCAGGAGCGCGACCGGCTGCGTTCTGATGTCGCGCACGCCGAGAGCGTGAAGAAGCGCCGCGAGGCGCTCGAGGATGCGATCCGCCGGTTCGACCGGATCATGCGCTCCGTGCTGCTCAGCGTCTCCAATAGCGTCGAGACGATGGACGAGACGGCGCGCGAGCTCGCACGCGTCTCCGCGGTCGCGGAGGGCGAGGCGGTCGAGGCGGCCTTCGTGTCCGAGAACACCGTGACCAACGTGTCGTCGGTGCGTTCGGCCACCCAGCGCCTGAGTGCGGCAATCTCGGAGACGGTCGACGGAATCCGCCAGACCGCCGATGTCATCGCGCTGAGCAATACGGTTGCGCATTCGGCCTCCGCCAGCGCGGAAGGGTTGGCGCAGACGAGCAGCGAGATCGATGCGATCTTGCGTGCCGTGACGGAGATCGCGGCTCAAACCAACGCGCTCGCTCTCAATGCCACCGTCCAGGTTTCGCGCGCAGCCACGGGCGGCGGAAATTTCGCCGCGGTCGTCAGCGACATCAAATCGCTGGCGAGCCGGATCGGCAGCACCAACGAGGACATCGCGCGGCGGCTGACCACCATCCGCGATGCGACCGGCGATACGGTCGGTACCGTGCGCTCGATCGTGCAGAAGCTCGACATCGTTCTGCAGCAGACCCGCACCATCGCGCTTGCGATGGAGCGTCAGGACGCGGTGACGCGCGAGATTGCCGAGAGCATGACCGCCGCCGCGAACGGCTCGGTCAACGTGTCGTCGAGCGTCGAACGCCTGAAAGCCACCATCGAGGACGCGCGCGGCGCCTCGATGAAGGTCGTCACCAAGGCGACCGACATGGCCGACGAGGCGCACCGCCTCGACTCGACCGTGAAGTCGTTCCTGAGGGAAGTGACGGCCTAAAGCGCGTTCACGCGCGTTTGCAAGGCAAAAGCTAGCGCGAGCCGGCCTGCGTGCGGCGCGGCGCGGCGGCAGGCAAAGGCGGCAGCGTCGACGACGTGGGCTGCGGGCGCGCGCGAGCAACCGGCAGGGGCGCGATGACCGGACGTGGCGCTTCGACCGGCGCGGCAGCCGGCCGCCGCAGCATCGCCATCACGCGATCGATCAGCGAGAGCGGCTGTGCGTTCGGCAGGAACGGATCGGCATAGCAGCGCGCCGCTGCCGCGCGCGACTTCGCCTTGACGGCATCGACCAGCGGCGGGGGCCCCGCGACAAACACTGTGTCTTCCGGTCCGAGCGAGGGCAGGTAGTGGGTCGGCCTGCCGCGCCGCACGGGATTGGCGGCGCCGATCTCTGCGGTCGCGATGACGTCGCGCACGCCGTCGTCGATCAGCCACTCCAGCGAGCGGCGCATGTAGAGCCCTTCGGCGTCGCGGCTGCCCGCGATGACGATGAGGTCGCGATGGCGCTGCTCGCGCCGCGCCGCCGAGGCGACCGACCAGATCGGCGCCCAACCGGTGCCGCCTCCGATCAGCACAAGCGGACCGTCGCCCTCGCGCAGGAACGCATTGCCGAACGGACCGCGCACATGGACGCGGTGGCCGGGCTTGATCGTGGCGCCGACCTGAGTGGACACCAGTCCGCCGGGATAGCGCCGGATGTGGAAGACGAGTTCGCCGGGGCCGGCCGAGCCGTCGAAGCGCACGGTCGGGCTCAACTCGCGCGGCGGGAAGCCCGCGAACTTCACGCTGAGATATTGTCCGGGACGAAAATCGATCGGCGTCCCGAGCGTGACGGTCACCTCGACGATGTCGGAAGTGAGCGTGGTGATGCCGGTCACCGAACCGGAACGCTTGGCAACGGCCGGAACATGGTCGAACGTGATCGCCGCATTGGCGATCACCTTGGCCTGGCAGGCGAGCACCGTGCCTTTTTCGGCGGTGCCGCTA
>JAXDOA010000172.1:0-3681 GCA_034669125.1 Hyphomicrobiales bacterium | reverse complement strand
GGCGATATACTCGTTGAGGAGCGCAATCTGAGCGGCAGCATCGCCTGAGTACAGGTTGACGCCCGCACCTTCATCGGCATAGCGGCGTTCCAACGGATTGCACCCGCTCGCCAGCAGCGCCAGCCCAACACAAGCAACAATGGCCGCTTTGCCCCGCATTCCAGAATCCCCGCGCGTCAACTTCAGAGTGTCGCGCCTCACGCGGGTGCAACGAAGACAAATTGCCCTGCGGCGCGGTCGCATTCACAGGCTGTGGATTATGGTGATTACGGGGATAAAGTTGCGCAAGCCTTTGATCTTGCTAGCACAATCAAAAGAGGATTTTTTGCAACAGTGCGCCTGGAATCGGTGCTTCGGCCGCGACGCGTAAGGCTTCACCTCCGCGGTTCAGGAGGAGCGCCGAAATCGAATCGAAAGCACGATCAGGCCGCGCAAACTCCACCAAAGGCCCGGTTGAAGCTGGCGCGAGTTGGGGTTGGAGGTTGGTGGAAACTCGCGCATCGATTGAGGCACGCAGGCGACCCCTTCACTGCCCCTTCTCAAGAAGCTCCCAGGTCTGTGGAGCCACGACGCCGTCGGCCACGATGCCTGCCCGCTCCTGCGCCGCCTTGACTGCCGTGTCGACCTTCTCGTCGAACCGACCGTCAACAGGCGTCAAGCCAAGCAACGCCTGCAGCCGTTTTACCGGATCCCCTGTCGACCCGCGCTGGATCGTCGGCCGCGTGTTTCCCGGCACGTGTCCAGGCTGCGGAGGCGCCACATCATCCGTGACGCCCCACGGCTGGGTGGAGTCGTAACTGGCCTTGTCCGATTTCACGCTGATGTGGACGTGATGATTGTGCGGGTTCTTGTTTGGAGGCACAGGATAGGGACGCCATACCCAGGCGGGATTGGCTTGGCCGGAGCCTGAGCAGATGCGCAGGTTCGAGATGATGTACTTGATGCGCGGATCCTGCGACCGGACCAAGGCTTCGGCAAGTTGTTGGGAGTCGGGCCCGGTGTTCGGATCGTGGGTGATGTCCATCGCGGTCACGACGCCCACGCCGGCATCCTGCACCCACGGCTCATGATCTGAATTCGGGTTGGCAATATGGTGCGCGCTGCCGGCGAGCGTTCCGTCCGAATCCTTTTTCCGATTGGGCCACTTGGCGTTGACTTCGGCGCGAAGCGTCTCGAGGGATTTGGCCACCCGCGGCTCCGACATGCATTTCTCCCGCTCGAAAAACAAAGAACTTGATACGCGTCGTCGTGGTGCGACACCCCAGCGTGATCGCCGCACCGACCACACCCGACACAATAACCGACGTAGCGGGGAGCGCACAACCAGAGCGTTCGAATGCCGCAGCCGTATGAACCCTGCCATTCGCCAAGTTGTGTGAGATGCACAAGGCGCGACTAAGATCGGCCGCGCCTCGCACAAGTCAGAAACATCGGAGCGCTGTTACGCCGCTTCCCGCGCCGCCGCCTCGCCATTGAAGGCGAGGCCCTGGTTGCCGGGCGCGACCGAAACCTTCACCGTCTCGCCGTCCTTCACCTTGCCGGACAGGATCAGCTCGGCGAGCGGATCCTGCACGGCCTTCTGGATCGCGCGCTTCAACGGGCGCGCGCCATAGGCGGGGTCGTAGCCCTTCTCGGCGAGCCATTCGCGCGCGGCTGGGTCGAGCGTGACTGTGATCTTGCGCTCTTCCAAGAGCTTGCCGAGCCGGCGCAACTGGATGTCGACGATGCGGCTCATCTGGTCGCGCTTGAGGCGATGGAACAGGATGATCTCGTCGACGCGGTTCAAAAACTCCGGCCGGAACGCCGAACGCACCACCGCCATGACCTGATCGCGCACCGCGTCGGTGTCCTGCCCCTCGGGCTGGTTCACCAGGAAGTCCGCGCCGAGGTTCGAGGTCATCACGATCAGCGTGTTGCGGAAGTCGACCGTGTGGCCCTGCCCGTCGGTCAGGCGCCCGTCGTCGAGCACCTGCAGCAACACGTTGAACACATCCGGGTGCGCCTTCTCGATCTCGTCGAACAGGATCACCTGATAGGGCCGCCGCCGCACCGCTTCGGTAAGGGCGCCGCCTTCCTCGTAGCCGACATAGCCGGGAGGCGCGCCGATCAACCGCGCGACCGAATGCTTCTCCATGTACTCCGACATATCGATACGGATGAGCGCGGTCTCGTCGTCGAACAGGTATTCGGCGAGCGCCTTGGTGAGCTCGGTCTTGCCGACGCCGGTCGGACCTAAGAACATGAACGAGCCGATCGGCCGGTGCGGATCCTGCAGGCCGGCGCGGGCGCGGCGCACCGCGGTCGACACAGCCTGCACGGCTTCGGCCTGCCCGATGACGCGCTTTTGGATCATCTCCTCCATGCGCAGGAGCTTTTCCTTCTCGCCTTCGAGCATGCGGTCGACCGGCACGCCGGTCCAGCGCGACACGATTTGCGCCACGTGGTCAGCCGTCACCGCTTCCTCGACCACGGCGCTCTTGCCGTCACTCGCTTCGACCGACTTCAGCTTCTTTTCAAGCTCCGGGATCTTGCCGTAGGCAAGCTCGCCCGCGCGCTGATACTCGCCCTTGCGCTGCGCATTCGCGAGTTCGTTCTTCAACTGCTCGAGTTCGGACTTGAGCTTCTGCGCGTCGGAGAGCTTGTCCTTTTCGGACCTCCAGCGCGCCGTCAAGTCGGCCGACTGCTTCTCCAGCGCGGCCAGTTGCTTCTCGAGTGTCTTCAGCCGCGCCTTCGAGCCGGCGTCGCTCTCTTTCTTCAGCGCCTCCTGCTCGATCTTCAGCCGCACGATCTCGCGGTCGATCGAGTCGAGCTCTTCCGGCTTGGAATCGACCTGCATTTTCAGCCGCGCCGCCGCCTCGTCGACGAGGTCGATCGCCTTGTCGGGCAGGAAACGGTCGGTGATGTAGCGATTCGAGAGCGTCGCGGCGGCGACGATCGCGCCATCGGTGATGCGCACGCCATGGTGCTGCTCGTATTTGTCCTTCAGGCCGCGCAGGATCGAGACGGTGTCTTCGACCGTCGGCTCGGAGACGAAAACCGGCTGAAAGCGCCGTGCGAGAGCCGCATCCTTCTCGACGTGCTTCTTGTACTCATCCAGCGTGGTCGCGCCGATGCAGTGCAATTCGCCGCGCGCCAGCGCAGGCTTCAGCAGGTTCGACGCATCCATCGCGCCGTCCGCCTTGCCGGCGCCGACCAGCGTATGCATCTCGTCGATGAACAGGATGATGCCGCCGTCCGAGGATGTGACCTCGTTGAGCACGGCTTTGAGCCGCTCCTCGAACTCACCGCGATATTTCGCGCCCGCGATCAACGCGCCCATGTCGAGCGCCAGCAGCTTCTTGTCCTTGAGGCTTTCCGGCACGTCGCCGTTGACGATCCGGAGCGCCAGACCTTCGACAATCGCGGTCTTGCCGACGCCGGGCTCGCCGATCAGCACCGGATTGTTCTTCGTGCGGCGCGACAGCACCTGCACGGTGCGGCGGATTTCCTCATCGCGCCCGATCACCGGATCGATTTTCCCCTGGCGGGCCATCGCGGTGAGGTCCCGGCCGTACTTCTGCAACGCCTGAAATTTGTCCTCCGGGTTTTGGTCCGTGACCCGCTGGTTCCCGCGCAGTTCCGCCAGCGCGCGCAGCACCGCGTCCCGCTTCAATCCCTTCGCCTGAAGCAGTTTTTTCAATG
>JAXDOA010000171.1:0-4863 GCA_034669125.1 Hyphomicrobiales bacterium | reverse complement strand
CCCGTGGCTCTCGCCGAACGTGGTGACGCGAAACAAGTGGCCGAAGGTATTGTGCGACATTGCAAATCCCGTGCGCCGCGTTGGTAGCCCGCGTCTCCACAGGGGTCAAATTGCCATCCGCGAATCGTGCCTTCGCCTTTTTTCGCACCGCGCGCCCGCGCCGAGTATCGCGCCACCTTCGTGAACGAACTCAGCATCACCATTCATGTCGCTGAACGCAGATTCATGGAAACGTGAACATGTGTTAAGCAGCGGATATAACTCGCATTTCTTGAGCGAGTTCATTGCAGGTTCATCGCCAAGTATCTATCTCTCATGGCGGGGATAGGGGGCGAAGCGCAGCACCGTTCGGCTGCTTCACTTCCTTTTGAGCCGAGCCGGAGAACGGGCGCAAGCCATGCATCAACCTGGCGACCAGCGAAACCTGAGCGCCCAACGATCGGCCGGCGCGCCGGTCGTCCCGTTGCGCTCGCCTGCGCAACCGCCAGGCGCGAGCGAACCCGTCGCGTTGCGCTTTGGTCCGCCCAAGGTCGTGACCCGCGAGCACACGAACAACGCGGTGCGATGGAAGCAAGGCGAACGGCTGAACCACCTTCTCCAAGACGCATGCAGTCGCTTCGCAGATAGTGTCGCCGTCATCACCGACGGCGCGGTGCTCAGCTATCGCGACCTCGATTGCCGCGCCAATCAGGTCGCGCGCCACCTGATCGATCAGGGCATCAAGCCCGGCGACCGTGTCGGTCTGCTGTTCGACAAGTCGGTCGAAACCTACGTCGCGATGCTGGCGGTGATGAAGGTCAACGCCGCCTACGTGCCGCTCGACGCCTCGTTTCCGGCCGAGCGCATCCGCTACATCGTCGCCGATGCCGAAATCGGCGCGATCGTTTCGATGGCAAGCTTTGAAGAGCGCCTTGCGCCGCTGGAAGTCCGAAAAGCTTTCCTCGATACCGCCCAGCGCGCAATCGATGCGCAGCCGAATGGGCCGGTGACGGGCGTTGCGCCGACATACGATCCGCTTTGCTACATCATCTACACCTCGGGCACGACGGGGAACCCGAAGGGCGTCGCCATTGCGCACGCCAGCATCTGCAATTTCGTGCGCGTCGCCGCCGAGCTCTACGGCTACATGCCGGGTGATCGCGTCTTCCAGGGCATGACCATCGCCTTCGACTTTTCGATCGAGGAAATCTGGGTGCCGCTGATGGCCGGCGCAACGCTGGTCCCCAGCAAGCCGGGCTCAAGCCTGATCGGCGACGAACTCGCCGATTTCTTGCGCGAACGCCGCGTTACCGTGATGGCCTGCTGCCCGACCTTGCTGGCGACCATCGAACAGGACTTGTCGGAATTGCGCATCCTTCTCGTCGGCGGTGAGGCCTGCCCGCAGAACCTCGTCGCGCGCTGGTACCGCCCTGGCCGCCGCATCCTCAACTCTTACGGGCCGACCGAGGCAACCGTCACCGCCACGCTGACCGAATTGAAGCCGGACAAGCCGGTCACCATCGGCATTCCGCTCCCGACCTATTCGATCGTCATCCTCGATCCGACCGAGGAGGTCGCGCTCGCGCCGGGCGAACTCGGCGAGATCGGCATCGCCGGCGTCGGCCTTGCGATCGGCTACATGAATCGCGACGAACTCACGCTGAAGAAGTTCATCCGCGATTTTCTCAACATCCAGAACAACCCGACCGGCCGCATCTATCGCACCGGCGACCTCGGACGCATCGACGAGAACGGTGAGATCGAGTACCGCGGCCGCATCGACACGCAGGTCAAGATCCGCGGCTACCGCATCGAATTGAACGAGATCGAGGCCGTGCTGCTCGACCTGCCGCAGATCGCGCAGGCCGCGGTGACGACCTTCGAGCCCGATCCGGGCGTGGTCGAGATCGTTGCCTACTACGCTTTCAAGCATGGCGCAGACCTGCCGATCAACGATATCTCGCAGGCGTTGCGGACCAAGCTGCCCGCCTACATGGTGCCGTCCTATCTCGAACAGCTCGACGTCATCCCGATGACGCTCAGCAACAAGGCCGACCACAAGAAGCTGCCCAAGCCGCAGGTGCCGCGCTTCTCGGCCGGCACGAACTTCGTGCCGCCCAAGACCGACACCGAGCGCACGCTCGGGTCCGCGCTCGCCGGCATCCTGCGCGTTGAGCATGTGTCGACCGCGGATGATTTCTTCGACGACATGGGCGCCAACTCGCTGCTGATGGCGCGCTTCTGCGCCGTCATCCGCAAGAACCCGGGCATGTCGGCCGTTTCGATGCGCGACATCTACATGAACCCGACGCTCGCCACTCTGGCGACGCATCTGGAGTCGTCGTTGGGCGGTTTCGTCGCAACCAAGCGCGAGCCGTTCCATGTGCCGTCAAATCTCGCCTACTACACCTGCGGTGCGTTGCAGCTCGCGTTCTACGCGGTCTACACGCTGTTCGGCCTCTGGGTGCTCGACGCCGGCTATCAGTGGGTCACCACCACCGAGAACACGCTGGAGATCTACGCGCGCAGCGTCGTCTTCGCCGCAGGCTCGTTCATCGTGCTGACCGCGGTCTCCATCGTGGCCAAGTGGGCGCTGATCGGCCGCTTCAAGGCGCAGTCGATCCCGATCTGGAGCTTCGCCTATTTTCGCTTCTGGGCCGTCAAGACCTTGATGCGCACCTCGCCGGCGATGGCGTTCACCGGCACGCCGATCTACAACGCCTATCTGCGCCTGATGGGCGCGCGCATCGGCCGCAATGTCGTGATGAGCTGCCGCCACGGCCCGGTTTGCCCGGACCTGCTGACGATCGGCGACAACACCATCCTGCGCAAGGACACCATTGTTCTCGGCTATCGCGCGCAGTCGAACTTCATCCACATCGGCCCGGTCGAGATCGGCGCGAATGCCTTCGTCGGCGAAGCGAGCGTGATCGATATCGACACCGCGATGGGCGACAACGCGCAGCTTGGCCACGCGTCGTCGCTGCAGAGCGGGCAGCGCGTGCCGGACGGCAAGCGCTATCACGGCTCGCCCGCGGTCGAGACGACCTCGGACTACTGCCCGATCGAGAGCATGGAATGCGGCGTGTTGCGCACCGCGTTCTATTCGTCGATCGAGCTTGCGGCGCTGTTCCTTGTCGCGGTGCCGGTGCCGATCCTCGCCTATCATCTCTGGGAACAGTATTCGGCAGCGGCCGGCGTCGGCGCCGGCCTCGGCATCTCGATGCTGTCGTTGTTCGGTGTGTCCGCGGCGGGCTTCTTCGGCGCGCTGATTTTCGCGCTGGCTGCGGTCTACGTCATCCCGCGCCTCTGCATGCTGTTCCTGCAAGTCGGCGTGACTTACCCGACGTTCGGCTTCCACCATCTCCTGCAGAGCGTCATCCTGCGCGTCAGCAATTCGCAATTCTTCTGCGTGCTGTTCGGCGACTCGTCGTTCATCACGACTTACATGCGCCAGGTGGGCTGGAACCTGAACAAAGTCGACCAGACCGGCTCGAACATGGGCACCAACCAGCGTCACGACAATCCGTTCCTGTGCAGCATCGGCTCGGGCACGATGGTGTCGGACGGCCTGTCGATGATCAACACGCACATGTCGGCGACCTCGTTCCAGCTCGCCGAAACGAAGATCGGCGACAACAACTATCTCGGCAACGACATCTTCTATCCGCCGAACGGCCGCACCGGCGCGAACGTGCTGCTCGGCACCAAGGCCATGATCCCAATCGACGGCCCGGTGCGCGAGAACGTCGGCTTGCTCGGCTCGCCCGCGTTCGAAATCCCCCGAATGGTCGACCGCGACCGCGACATGAATGCGTCGGTTAGCGAGGAAACGCGCCGCGTCCGCCTGCGCCAGAAGAACAAGTACAACTTCGTCACCGCGGTGCTCTTCCTGATGAGCCGCTGGATGTCGGTGTTCGCGGCGCTCGTACTGTGGACCGCGGCGCTCGCGGGCTACGACCGGTTCGGCGTATTCGCGCTGCTGGCCGCCACCGCTGCCATCGCGGTCGCGTATCTTATCTTCTTCGTGGTGATCGAGCGGGCGAGCCTGCACTTCGCCCGGCTCGCCCCGAAGATCGCCTCGATCTACGATCCGTATTTCTGGTTCCACGAGCGGCACTGGAAGCTGTCGGAATCGCCGATCACGGGGCTGTTCTCAGGGACCCCGTTCCGCGTCCTGCTGCTGCGCGCGCTCGGCATGAAGGTCGGCGCCAAGGTGTTCGATTGCAGCCGCTCGATCACCGAGCGCACGCTCACGCAAGTCGGCGACTACGCCAATCTCAACGAGGGCAGCGTGCTGCAGGCGCACTCGCTGGAGGAGGGGGTGTTCAAGTCCGACTACATTCGCCTCGGCAACGGATGCTCGGTCGGTCCCGGCGCCTTCGTGCATTACGGCGTCACCATGGGCGACCACGTCGTGCTCGATGCGGACTCCTTCCTGATGAAGGGCGAAGTGCTCGATGCGCACACCGGCTGGCGCGGCAATCCGGCGAAGCTCGCGCGCCGTCATACCGCTTCAGGCGACACGCAGAGCGTAACGGAGACGCGCGACGACATGGCGATCGCCGCGGAGTGATCCCGGCGGTGGCCGCGCGACAGCCATGCGCGACGACATCGAACTCAGGGACGTGACGGCCGGCAACCGGCAGGCGGTCGTCAGCCTCGAACTCTCTCCCGAGCAGCAAGACCTTGTGGCCAGCAACGCCGAGTCGCTTGACGAGGCGCGGTCCGATCCCGGTGCACGCCCGCGCGCGGTCTACGCGGGAGAACGGATCGTCGGCTTCCTGATGTATGACGCAGGGCAGCCGGACGACGATCCGCGCGAGGCGGTGATCTATCGGTTCATGATCGACCGCGGCGCCCAGGGCGAGGGATACGGTCGCG
>JAXDOA010000170.1:0-2507 GCA_034669125.1 Hyphomicrobiales bacterium | reverse complement strand
ATTCGACCTTTCCGCCGAGTTCGCTCGCAAGCGTCCGTCGCAACACCGAACCGTCCGCTGTCCACGGCGCGGCTGGCGCAAAGGTGCCGTGAACCAGCGTAATGCAATATTGGTCGCTCATGGATTTTCGCCCCCAGGCAACACTCTAGTCGGGCAGAGCAGCCTTCGCCATATGATTGCATCGAGCTTTCCACATGCCTCCCCGCTCGGTTCAAGGGCTGCTTGGCTTGACCCCCTCCCGCGGCGCAGATAAGCCGCGCCGATGGCAAAGGCCCTGATAACCGACGTCACCGGCCTCTCGATCACGGCCGAGGAACGCGCGTTCCTGCGCGACGCGGACCCGTGGGGCTTCATCCTGTTCAAGCGCAATGTCGAAACACCCGACCAGGTGCGCGCGCTGGTCGACGCGATGCGCGAAACGGTCGGGCGCGCCGATGCGCCGGTGCTGATCGACCAGGAGGGTGGCCGGGTGCAGCGGCTCGGGCCGCCGCACTGGCCGAGCTATCCGCCGGGGGCGCATTACGGCCAGCTTTATGACCGAGACCCGAAGGCCGGACTGGCGGCAGCGCGGCTCGGCGCGCGGCTGATCGCGTCGGACCTGGCGGCGCTCGGCATCACGGTCGACTGCCTGCCCATCGCCGATGTGCCGCTGGGCGACACCGATCCGGTGATTGGGAACCGGGCCTATGGCACGAAGGCCTCCAAGGTCGCCACGATCGGCACCGCGGTTGCCCAGGGCCTGATGGCGGGCGGCGTGCTGCCCGTGCTCAAGCATCTGCCGGGACATGGCCGCGCGACGGTGGATAGCCACCACCGGCTCCCCGTCGTCGCCACGGATCGCAAGACGCTTGAGTCAAGCGATTTTGCCGCCTTCCAGCCACTCGCCAAGCTTCCTTTGGGGATGACGGCACATGTTGTGTTTAGCGCGATCGACCCCGTCGCGCCGGCCACGACTTCGGTCACAATGGTGGCGGAAGTGATTCGCGGCTTTATCGGATTTGACGGCCTGCTGATGAGCGACGACCTCTCGATGAACGCCCTGTCGGGTACGCTCGCGGAGCGCGCGCGCGCAACGCTCGCGGCGGGTTGCGACGTGGTGCTTCACTGCAACGGCACGCTCGAGCAACGGCGCGAAGCTGCCGACGCATGCCCGCCGCTCACCGGCGAAGGCAAGCGGCGCGCCGACGCGGCGCTCAGCAGCCGGCGCGAGCCGGAGTCTTTTGATATTGCGGCCGCGCGCGAGGAATTCGCCGCCATGAGTGCCAGCGCATGATGAGCGAGAATTTCGAGACCACGCTGTCGCCCGAACTCGCCTCCGACGAGCCGGCGTTGATCGTCGATGTCGAGGGCTTCGAGGGGCCGCTCGATCTCCTGCTGATGCTCGCGCGGCAGCAAAAGGTCGACCTCGCGAAGATTTCCATTCTGGCGCTCGCCGACCAGTATCTGGCGTTCATCGAGGAAGCGCGCAAAGTGCGGCTCGAGCTCGCCGCCGACTATCTGGTGATGGCGGCATGGCTCGCGTATCTCAAGTCGCGCCTGCTGCTGCCCGAGGCTGCGGGCGAACTCGGGCCGAGCGCGGAGGACATGGCGACGGCGCTGGCGCTGCGGCTGCGCCGGCTCGAAGCCATTCGCGTTGCCGCCGATCAGCTCACCGCACGGCCGCAGCTTGGCCGCGACGTGTTCGGCCGCGGCGCGCCCGAGCCGATCGCCGACATCAAGCGGCCGGAATGGACCGCCACGCTGTACGACCTGCTCAGCGCCTATGCGGCGCAGCGCCAGAAGTCGGCGCTCGCGCATGTGCGCTTTGCGCCGCGCACCGTGTGGTCGCTCGCCGAAGCGCGCGAAGCACTGGAGCGGATGGTCGGCCTCTCGCACGACTGGGGCCGGCTCGACGAATACCTCATTTCGTATCTGGTCGATCCGTCGATGCGCGCGACCGTGATGGCGTCGAGTTTCGCCTCGGTGCTCGAAATGGTGCGCGAGGGCGCGCTCGATGTGCATCAGCAAGGGGCATTCGCACCGATTTTCCTGCGCAAGCGCGCAGACGAACCGGGCGCGCAAACGCCCGGCACGGCGTAAGGGGAGAGTAACGCATGGGTCTGCCAAAGGCGCTCGACGACACGTTGACCGAGGACGAGTCGAACGAGGCACCGGTGGAACGGCCGGAGGAATTGCGGCTGATCGAGGCGCTGCTGTTTGCCGCCGGCGAGCCGCTCGACGACAAGACCCTGCGCTCGCGCCTGCCCGAAGGCGTCGACATTGCGAGCGCGATGCGCCGCCTGCAGGCCGAATACGCGCCGCGCGGCGTCAACCTCGTGCGCATCGCCGGCAAATGGACCTTCCGTACCGCGAACGATCTCGCGTGGTTGCTGGCGCGTGATTCCGTCGAGCCCAAGAAGCTGTCGCGCGCCGCCAACGAGACGCTCGCGATCATCGCCTATCACCAGCCGGTGACGCGCGCCGAGATCGAAGACATCCGCGGCGTGACGGTGTCGAAAGGCACGCTC
>JAXDOA010000169.1:0-5565 GCA_034669125.1 Hyphomicrobiales bacterium | reverse complement strand
GCTTGGCAAGCCGCGAGCAAGCGCGCCAACACTGCCGTAGCGAGCGAGCGGCTTGCCTGGCGGCCGGCCCGTTACCCCATCTACGTCGCCGTAGTATTTCAAAGCGCGAAATCAACATTCGCCATTTCATATTGCGCTTGACTCGGCGCGGGCGCCGCTATTTGTTTGCCGCACTTGAAGAAATCAGCGGGGGGTGACGTGGACGACAAGACCGTCCGCAAGGCGCGGGCAACGAAAGTCGACCCCGGCCGGACCTTGCGCGCGTCTCAGCCGGACAGCGCCGGCCGTCACAGCATCCAGTCGGTCGACCGCGCGATCCGCCTGCTCGAGGCGATCGCCGAGGCCGGCGGCGAGACCACGCTGACCGAACTCTCCCAGCGCACCCAGCTCAATATTTCGACCTGCCACCATCTGCTCTCGACCTTGGTGCATCGCGGCTACGTGGCGAAAGTGCCGGTGCGGCGCTCCTATGCGCTCGGCGGACGCATTCTCTATCTCAGCAATGCCTGCCTTCAGGTCGATCTGCCGGCGCGCGCCGCGCCGTTCATCGAGCAGATCAACGAGAAAACCGGCGAGACCGTGCACCTTGCGGTATTGCAAGGCGACGCAATGATGAAGGTCGCCAAGCGCGAGTCGCGCCACCCGGTGCGCGTCGACACCGGCACGCTCGGCAAGAGCGACGCCGCACACGCGACCGCGAGCGGCAAGGCCATGCTCGCCTGGCTGCCCGAAGGCGAAATGAAGCGCGTGCTCGCGCACGGCATGACTCGCTATACGGCGAACACCATCACGGAGTGGCCCGCGCTGATCGAGGAGCTGCGCCACGTGCGGCGCAACGGCTATTCGATGGACCGCGAGGAGTATCAGCCGGGCGTGATCTGCGTCGGCGCGGCGATCCGCGACCCTAATGGCGCGGTCGTCGGCGCGATCAGCGCCTCCACGCCGACGATGCGGGCGAGCGACGAGCACCTCGCACTGGTCCGCGAACAGGTCACCGGCGCGGTGCGCGCGCTGTCGGCCGAGCTTGGCGCACAGGCTTTCCCGAACCGCGCGCCCGTCGCGGCCGAGTGAAGCGAGGGACAGGACCGATGTACGCACCGACCGGCGTGAAGACGAGCCCGGACATGCCCGTGCCCGACACCATGCGGGCTTGGGTGCTGGGCGATCCGGGCGAACTGAAGCTCACCGACAAGCCGGTGCCGGTGCCGAAGCGCGCCGAGGTGCTGGTGCGCATCGACGCCGTCGCGATCTGCGCGACCGATCTGGAAGTTATTGCGCACGGCCCCCCCGCGATGATCCAGGGCGGGCTGCCGTTCAACAAGAACTGGACACCGGGCCACGAGTACATGGGGACCGTGGCGGCGCTCGGCCCCGGCGTCGATGAATACAAGATCGGGCAGCGCGTCACGGTGGAGATCCACGCCGGCTGCGGCCAGTGCAAGCGCTGCCGCGCCGGCATGTACACTTCCTGCCACAACTACGGCCTCAATTACGGCGACGTCGACAAGGGCCACCGGGCCAACGGCTTCACCACCGACGGCGGCTTCTGCGAATACCAGGTCAACAACATCAACACGCTGGTGGCGATCCCGGACGCGATGTCCGACGAGGAAGCAACGCTCGTCGTCACCGCCGGTACCGCGATGTACGGCCTCACCGAGTTGGGCGGGCTGGTGGCGGGCGAGAGCGTCGTGGTCACCGGACCCGGACCAATCGGCCTGCTGGGCGTTGCGGTGGCGAAGGCGCTCGGCGCGCAGCCGGTGATTCTCACCGGCACGCGCGACAACCGGCTGAAGATCGGACTGGAACTTGGTGCCGACTACGTGATCAACGCCAGACAGGAGAACGCCGTCGAGGCGGTGCGCAAGCTCAACGGCGGCAAGGGCGTGGACTATGTGGTCGAGTGCTCGGGCGCGCCGAACGCCGTCAACGAGGCGATCCGCATGGTCAACCGCGGCGGCAAGGTGTGCCTCGCGGCCTTCCCGCACGAGGAAACGCCGGTCGATATCGCGCACATCGTGCGCAACAACATCTACCTCTATGGCATCCGCGGCGAAGGCAAGAGCGCGACGCATCGCGCCGAGGCCTTCATGTCGCAAAAGCGCTTCGACGCCACCAAGGTGCACACCCACACGTTCCCGCTCGAAGACTTGCCGACCGCGATCAGATACGCACGCGAGCGCATCGACGACGCCATCAAGGTGGTGGTGAAGACGCGTGGGAGCGCGGCGCAGCGCGTGGCGGCGGAGTAGCGGAGAACCTTGATGCGCATGCTCTCGCTCGTCTTGGTTCCGCTGCTCCTCCTTGTCGGGTCGCTCACCGCGGCCGTAGCGCAGGCGCAGCAATTCCCGCCATCCCCCAACGGCGTGAAGACGCTCGCACCGGACGGCGCGATCAAGCCGACCGGAACCTGGAATCTGGGCACGCGGGCGGGCGACTACGTGTTCGTCGCCGGCATGCGCGGGATCGACCCGAAGACCAATCAGCTCGTGCAGGGCGACGAAGCACGCATCATGCAGGGCTTCGTGAACATGAGGCTGATCGCCGAGTCGGAGGGCGCAACACTGCGCGACGCAGTGCGGATCGTTGTTTATGTCACCGACATGTTTCGCTTCCGCCCGCTGGTGAACAAGGTGCAGGAACAGCTCTGGGGCGCGGGCCCCTACCCGCCGCGTACCATCATTGAGGTCCATCGACTCAATCAGGACGACATCTTCGAGGTCGAAGGGACCTTCTACGCGCCCGTGAAACGCTAGGACGGATGGATCATGAGAATCTTTGCGACCGTCGCTCTCACCGCGATCGCGGCTGTCGCCCCTCTCCCGCCTCCGCCCAGCTCTATCCCTCGCGTCCGAATCGCCGTCTCCCGGCGTTCACGTCTGTGTGTGAGACGGTGCGCCGCACTGCCCCTCGGATATGATCGGCGCTAGCTTGCCCCTGGGACGGCCGATCGGAGACGAAAACGTTGAACGATTTCACCCGTCGCAATCTTCTCGCCGGCGCTTCGATTGCGGCCGCAGGTGCTGCCGCGCCCGCGCAAGCCGCCGCACCCGCGGCCGGCAAGCAGGCGCCGAGCATCTACCGCTATCGCATCGGCAGCATGGAGCTGACCGCGATCTACGACGGCGTGTGGTACCGGCCGATCGACGAGAAATTCATCCGCAATGCGAACTACGGCGACGTGCAGCGGGCGATGTCGGACGCCTTCATGCCGGCCGAGCAACTCGCGACGCCGTTCACGACGCTGCTGGTGAACACCGGCAGGAAGCTCATCCTGCTCGACACCGGCACTGGCGGACAGGTCGCCTCGACGGCGGGCTCGTTCAGCGTGAACCTGATCGCTGCGGGCATCGATCCGAAGACGATCGACCAGATCGTCATCTCGCATTTCCACCCCGACCACATCAACGGCATCAAGACCAAGGACAACGGCCTGATCTTCCCGAATGCCGAGATTCTGGTGCCGGAAGCCGAGTGGGCGTTCTGGAGCGACGACGCAAACATGCGCGCCGCGCCTGACGGACTGAAGACCGTCTTCCACAATGTGCGGCGCATCTTCACCGACATTGCCAAGGATGTGACGCGCTACCGGCCCGGCAAGGTCGTCGCGCCCGGGGTCGAGACGGTCGATGCCCCGGGCCACACGCCCGGCCATACGGTCTTCGCGCTCCAGTCCGGTAACGACTCCATGCTGGTGCTGAGCGACACTACGCAGCATCCCGCGCTGTTTGCGCGCAATCCCGACTGGCAGCCGCAATTCGACATCGACGGCGCGACCGCCGTCACGACGCGCAAGAAGCTGCTCGATCGCGCCGCGGCCGACCGCATGCTGGTCACGGGCTATCATTTCCCGTTCCCGGCCTGCGGCCACATCGTCAAGACCGCGACCGGCTACGAGCACGTGCCGCTGCTGTGGAACATCAACGTGTGAGCTGCTCGCGCAATTACATCTTCGACAACTTGGCGACGTCGACCGCCTGCGCGTAGGCGAGCTTGTCGTTCACGCTGCCCGATCCGCTGACGATCACCATGTACTTGTTGTTGACCACCATGTGGACGTCGCCGTTCTGCGCCTGGATGGCGCGCTGGTTGCCGACGCGAACGATCTTGCCCAAGGCACCCGCGATCGCCGGATTGTTCAGTACCGTTGCGTACTGCATCACGGCCGCGGAATCGCCGGTGATCTGCACCTCCACGCTGTCGCCCTTGGCGTTGGTGTAGTGACGGCTCGCGCTCGAGGCGCCAAACCCGACGGCGCCGATGGCCGTCGTTTGCACGTCGTCGGCCTTCCAGCCGGCGAGCGGCGCGGGCAACAGCTTGCCGAAGACGTCGGCATTCTTCTGCCCGATGAGTTGCGAAGCAAGATCGAGCGACTGCTTGGCGCTCGCCAGATCGCCGCCTTGATAGGCCTTGCGCGCCTGATCGATCGCCTCGATCACTTCGTCGGCGCCGAGCGCCGGCGCCCCCATCAACAGCACGGCCGCAGCCGCAAGCGTGCGCAGCAAATGCATGAACCCCTCCCCAGCCCGAGAATCGCTGCGCATTCTACGCTGATGCCAATTCGCCACACAGCCGGGAAGATCATCCGGCCCGCGATTGACAAAAGAGGCGGCGGGCCTCTCACTCACCGGCGGTACAGGTGTGCCGTCCCTCGGTTGGGGCGGCCAAGAGGGAATCCGGTGAAATTGGCCGCACGTTGCGGCGAATCGACCCCGGAGCTGCCCCCGCAACTGTGAGCGGTGAGCGCTTCCTCACGATGCCACTGGGGTGACCCGGGAAGGCGAGGAAGCGCTGCGACCCGCGAGTCAGGAGACCTGCCTGTGCCAGTCACCCTTCCGATGCACGGGGCGTGCAATCGGGGCGGTCTCCGCAGCGGTGACGTGCTGAAACCGTCGCGGGGCATACGGGTGGTACGTCTTCCTTACAGCCAGATGAACGCGCAGCGCCTGCGCTTCCGCGACATGTTCAACCCTCTTGGGAGCATGTCATGTCGACCCGACTCATATCTCTTACGCTACTGCGTACCGGCCTCGCGGCCGGCGCCCTGATTGCCGCGTCCGGCCTAGCCAACGCGCAAACCGTCCTGCCCGAGCTCGTCGTCGTTTCGCCGAGCCTCGTGCCGATCGAAGCTTCGAAATCCGGCTCCGCCGTCACGGCGATGACCGGCGAGGAAGCGCGGGCGAGCGGCTTCTCGCAGCTCTCGGACGTGATGCGCACCTTCGCCGGCATGCACGTCAACCAGTCCGGCCCACGTGGCTCGCTGACCCAGTTCCGCGTGCGCGGCGCGGAAGCCAACCATCTGCTTGTGGTGATTGACGGCGTTGCGGCGAACGCGGTCGGCGACGGCGAATTCAATTTCGCCGATATCCCGATGGACGACATCGAGCGGATCGAGCTGCTGCGCGGCCCGCAGTCCGGCATCTACGGCGCGAACGCGCATTCGGGCGTGCTCACCATCGTCACAAAATCGGGGCGCGGGCTGACCAAGCCGGAGTTCACTGCCCGCTTCGAGGGCGGTACGCAGCGGTCAGCCGAGGCTGCCGCAACGTTCCGGGGCGCGGTCGG
>JAXDOA010000168.1:0-8696 GCA_034669125.1 Hyphomicrobiales bacterium | reverse complement strand
TGCCGCGACGCGGCAGATATGGACTCGCGGACTTCGTGACTGATCGTCTGGATCGTTGTGTGGAATTGTTCGGTCGTGGCTTCGTGCAGGAGCGGCCAAATTCTCGTTAATCAGGTGGTTCGCGCCCATGAGCCTCCTGAAATCTGCGGGAGAGAATACCATGTGCAGGTTCAGATGGATTCCAAGCTTGGCGATCCACAACCCAGGCGTCCTCGCCTCAGGCATGCGGTCCCTTGGCATCGCATTGAGTATCATCTCGGTATTGCTCGGAAGCGCGGTTGCGCAACCTTATCCATCGCGCCCGATCACCATGATCGTTCCGTTCGCCGCGGGCGGCCCGACGGATACGATAGGGCGTATCATCGCAGAACGTCTGCGCGTCGCGCTTGGCCAACCGGTCATTGTTGAAAACGTGACTGGCGCCGGCGGCAGCATTGCCGTCGGCCGGGCTGTCCGCGCAACACCCGACGGTTATACGCTTATCCTTGGGCAATGGGGCACGCATGTCGTAGTCGGCGCGATCTATAGACTCGCTTACGATCTGCTCAATGATTTCGAACCGATCTCTCTGATCGTGAGCAATCCATGGCTTGTCGTCGCGAAAAAGGCGATGCCGGCAGATGATCTGAAGGGGCTGACAGCTTGGCTACGGGCTAACCCAGACAAGGCCTCGGCGGGGACCGGCGGCGTAGGCAGCCCTGGACACGTTTTCGGTGTCTTCTTTCAAGCCGCCACCGGCACACGGTTTAGTTTGATTCCCTATCGCGGCACCGCGCCTGCGATGCAGGATTTGGTGGCCGGACAAATTGATCTGATGATCGACAATCCGACGAACGCGCTCCCGCAGGTGCGCGCGGGCGCGATCAAAGCCTACGCTGTTGCGGCCAAGAAACGCATGGCAATAGCACCCGATATCCCGACGGCGGACGAAGCGGGCCTGCCGGGATTCTATTTATCGCACTGGCACGCACTTTGGGCTCCCAAGGGAATTCCGCAGAATGTGATCGCCAGACTCAATGCCGCGATGGTGGAAGCCCTGGCCGATCCAGCGGTGCGCGCGCGATTTGCCGATCTGGGCCAGGACATTTTCCCGCACGATGAGCCGACACCGGCAGCGCTTCGGTCCTATCACAAGGCTGAGATCGAGAAGTGGTGGCCGATTATCAAGGCGGCCAACATCAAGGCCGAATAAATGATATTCACTGGCTCGCGTGCCACGCTCCAAGAGCCGCGCTCTCTTCGTCGGCCGTAAGACCCGTGACCGCTCCACCGGTGGCGCGCGCCCAAGCCAAAGTGTCGCGCGCGGTCTCCGCGAGTGGCCGCACGGTCAGGCCGTGATCGCGTGCCGGCGACGTGTCGCGCGTGTTGAAGCCTGCAAAGTCCGGCAGTGGGAGCCACAGCGGCAGCGAGCGCGGGCCGGCCCAGCGCCTGATGTCGTGGCTCTCCAGAAATGCACGGTCGGCCCAGGTGAAGGTGCAGGACGCGCTAACCGCTGCGGAGCATTCTGCCAGCAACTGGCCGCGCGTAAACGATGGCCCAATCCCGTCAAAAATCCCGGTCAGGCGGGTTTGCGCGGCCAGCACGATCCATTGCGCGAGATCGCGCACGTCGATGAGTTGGCAGGCATCATCCGGCGTGCCGGGTACGAGCACCTCGCCGCCGCGAGCAAGCCGCACCGGCCAGTAGGTGAAGCGCCCCGTCGGGTCCTCCGGACCGGCAATCAGGCCGGCCCTGCAAATGAAAGCGTTCTCGCCCACTGCCTGCTCGCACGCGACTTTGGCAGCGCCATAGGTCGCCTCGGTACAATGCTCTATCTCGGGTGCGGTGGGCGCCTTGAGCGGCGCGCTGTCCGCTCGCTGCCCGGGCGTGCGGTTGTCCGCATAGACGCTCACCGTCGACACAAAGGTCCAATGCGTGACGCGCGCCTTGAGCGCGCGGACTGCGCGGCGCACCTGCCCCGGATGACGCGACACATCGACGATGGCGTCGAACGCCTCACGTTCAAGCGGCGCGAGGCCATCCGGGTCGTCACGGTCCACGCGGATGAAGCGAGCGCCGTCTGGAGCCGCTCCGGCGACGCCCCGCGCGGCACATGTCACGTCATGGCCCGTCGCGCAGGCGTGCGCGGCAATCGCGCGCCCGAGAAACTGCGTACCGCCGAGAACCAACAGGCGCATTCGGCCTCACCAAACGAGCGCTCGCCCAACCCATGCACTGAAAGTGCCGTCAGCCGTTCAGCAATTTCTTCGCCAGCATCACATGGATGCCCTTGTTCCCGTTCACCACCTGCGTGACGCGCAGGTCGGCGGCGAGGCTGCACAGCGTATAGGCCTGCTCGCGCGATAAATTCGTGCGGCGGCAGATCAGCGCGATCATGTCGCGCAGCGCGATCGTCACGCAGTCGTCGAGATCGGGATCGAACGCCATCGTCATGATGTGCGTCGGGGTTTCGGCCATCGGCCAGTCGAGGCTCATGTCCTCGCGCACGATGAGCTCGAACGTGCCGATCAGCCCGGTCTCGATCGCCGTCACGCACACCTCGCCGTCGCCCTGCACGCCGTGGCCGTCGCCGCAGGAGAACAGCGCGCCGTCGACATGGATCGGAAGGTACAGCGTGGTGCCGGCGACAAGCTCCTTGTTGTCGAGATTGCCGCCGTTGCGGCGCGGCGGCAGCGTCGAGACCATGCCCCAGCCCGGCGGCGGCGCGACCGCCATCACGCCGAAGAACGGCGCGAGCGGCAGTTCGAGCCCCCACGGCAGCGTGCCGGTGTTCTTGCCCTTGTCGAGCGGGATGTGGATCAGCGTCGGCGTGTCGAAATCGTCCGGCAGCGCTCCCGCCAGCGGCCGAATCATGTTGTAGCCCCAGTCGTAATGGAGCTGGATGTCCTTGATGCGCACCTCGAGGACTTGGCCGGCCTTCGCGCCCTTCACGGCGACCGGGCCGGTGCAGATATGGCCGGGCAGTTTCTGTTGCACGCTTTTGTGGATCGCGGCGAGCGCCGGCGGCACGACCAGCGGCGCGGCCGGCATCTGGCTCGCCATGCCGGACACCGTCGAGATCGTCACGGTGTCGCCGCTCGCAACCGTCAGCAGCGGTTTCAGCGCCGCGTCGAAATAGCCCCAGTGCACCGTCTCCGGCGCGGCATCGATCCGATGTTGTGCCATGAACTCTCCCGCTTCGGCGCTACCATTTCTGAAAAATGAAAAACGCGCCAGCCGGAATCGGCGCATGGCGGTCAACTGATGCGCAAGGAGCGCACGCGGGCTGGTTCCGACCCGTCGCAATTCCGCGCCAATTTGGATATGTGCTTGGCGCCGGAACGGGGAGGCTTTCATGCGTGGGATATTGGGTTCGGCGGCGATCTGTGCCGCATTCCTTGCTGCGCCCGCGAGCGCGCAGCAGACCTTGCCGCGGCCGCCGAGCCAGATGCCGCCGCCGGGCGCGCAGCAGAAAGCGCCACAACAACAACAACAGCAGCAGCAGCAGAAAGGCGCAGCCCCACCCCAGCAGGCCCAGCCACCCATGGCACCGCCTGCACCCTACGGCACGCTCACGGTCGCGCCGCCCAAACCGCTCGACGATCCGGGTCTTGCGGCCTTCCGCAAGGAGCTGACGACAATCGCGCAGCGCAAGGATCGCGCGGCGCTTGCCAAACTCGTGCTCGTCCAAGGCTTCTTCTGGCTGCAGGAGAGCGGCAACGCGGCCGGCAAGAAGACCGGCATCGAGGCGCTCGCGACCGCGCTCAATCTGGCCGCCAAGGACGGCTCGGGCTGGGAATCGCTGTCGGAATTCGCCGCCGACGAAACCGCCGCGCCCTACCCGGACCGTCCGAACACGGTCTGCTCGCCCGCCGGGCCGGAGTTCAATCCGGCGGAGCTGGAGAAGCTCGCCGAATCCACCAAGACCGACATCGGCGACTGGGGCTTCACGGCGGCCGACGGCGTCGAGGTCCGCGCCACCGCGACGCAAAACGCGCCGGTGATCGAGAAGCTCGGCATGCAGTTTGTGCGCGTGATGCCCGACATGGCGCCAAACGCCAGCCAGGACTTCATGCGGGTCGTGGCGCCGAGCGGCAAGGTCGGGTTCGTGGCGGCCGAGGCGATCCATCCGCTCGGCTCCGACCAGCTTTGCTACGGCAAGGACGCGGGCGGCGCCTGGAAGATCGTCGGCATGATCGGTGGCGGCTAACCCGGTTGGGCCGAGCGGGCGGGCACCTAACACCGCCCGTTGCGGCTTATTCCCCGGTCGGGTCAGTGGCTTGTGCGGCATTCCGCCCTTGGCCCTTCAAACATTTGACTTGAGCGGCGGCGCCGTAAAGCCGAGCATGCCCCCATCGTTTACCGGGGAGACATCCATGTCACGTGTTGGACTTGCTTTGCTTGCGGTGAGCGCAGTCGCGTTCGCTGCTCCGGCCGCCGCTCAAGCGCCGCAGGCGCCGCCGTCACCGCCTGCGGCACAGCCGGCGCCGCAGCGCCCGCAGATCGCCACCACCAAGGTCGAGGGCACCGAGGGCGTCTACATCTTCCGCAACGGCGGCCATCAGTCGATGTTCGTCGTCACCAAGGACGGCGTGATCGCGACCGATCCGATCGCCTATGGCCGCCCGACCGGCGGGCAGCAATATGTCGACGAGATCAAGAAGGTCACCGACAAGCCGATCAAGTACCTGATCTACAGCCACGTCCACTTCGATCACATCGCCGGCGGCAAGGCGTTCAAGGATGCGGGCGCCAAGGTGATCGCGCACAAGAACGCCACCGCGCGGCTCAAGGTGCTCAACGACCCGCACACCGTGATGCCTGACGAGTCGATCGGCGACAAGAAAGTGATCAAGCTCGGCGGCACCACGCTGGAGCTCTCCTATCTCGGCCTCAACCACTCCGACTCGAACCTGGTGATGCGGCTGCCGAAGGAAAAGATCGTGTTCATCGTCGACACGATCCCGGTCGGCGCGTTCCCGGGCCGCGGCTTCATCGACATCTATCCGCTCGAGACCGAGGACTTCATCAAGAAGGTGATCGCGATGGATTGGGAGCGCATGATCCCCGGCCATCCCGGACCGAACGACCGCCTCGGCACCAAGAAGGACGCGCAGGACGTTCTGACGCTGATGCAGGAGGCTTCCGCGCAGATCAAGACGGACGCGCAGGCCGGCAAGTGCTGGGACGCGGTCGAGAAGGACTTCAAGATGGAGAAGTACGCGACGCTCCCCGGCTACGCAGCCGGTCTGCCGATGGTCGCGCGCCGCTATTGCGCGCTGTGGGGAAGAGGGGCGTGATCTCCTCTTCCCTCTCCCCGCTTGCGGGGAGAGGGTGCCGAGCGAATGCGACGCGGGTGAGGGGCAAATGTTAGACGCGGAGTTTGCGGCAACTCCCCCTCACCCGGCGCAGTGGATGCGCCGACCCCGGATCAAGTCCGGGGCAGGCTCTCTCCCCGCAAGCGGGGAGAGGTGAAAGAAGAGCTCACCGCGCCGCCGCGGCGGCCTTGGCGATCGACTCCGCCGTCTGTCCGAACAGGATCGCCCGCTCCTCGGCGGTGCGGATGCCGCCTGCGTTCGGATTGACCTCCTTCGCCTTGGCGTAGGCGCGCTCGACCGCGGGCCGCGCTTTGATGGCATCGAGCCAGCGCTTGATGTGCGGGAAGTCGGCGATGTTCTGCCCCTGCCGCTCGTGCGGCACGATCCACGGATAGCTCGCCATGTCGGCGATCGAGTAATCGCCCGCGACGTATTCGTGATCCGCAAGCCGCCGGTTGAGCACGCCGTAGAGCCGGTTCACCTCGTTGCGGTAGCGGTCCATCGCGTAGGGGATCTTCTCCTGCGCGTAATTGCTGAAGTGATTGTTCTGCCCCGAATTCGGCCCGAGGTTGGCCATCTGCCAGAACAGCCATTCGACCACAGCCGTGCGCCCGCGCAGATCGGCCGGGATGAATTTCTTGGTCTTGTCGGCGAGGTAGAGCAGCATCGCGCCCGACTCGAACACCGCGATCGGCGCACCGCCGCCCGGCGGATCGCGATCGACCATCGCCGGAATGCGATTGTTCGGCGAGATCGCCAGAAAGTCCTTGGCGAATTGCTCCCCTTTTCCGATGTTCACGGGAAATATCTTGTATGGCAGTGCGGTCTCTTCGAGGAAAATCGTGATCTTGTGGCCGTTCGGCGTGGTCCAGTAATGCAGGTCGATCATGGATGGCACCCTTTGATTGGATCGGCGCGGTCTAACATAATGGCTGCGGGAGCACACGTCAGATGTCGGTGATCAGCCAGTCCGCCGGACCCGTACGCGAACCGCGCCGCCTTGCCTGCGCGCGCTGCGGCACCGCATTCGAGTGCGGCGTGGGCACCGGGCATTGCTGGTGCGCCGAGGAGGACTTCCGCCTGCCGATGCCGGCTGCGGATTCAAGTGAGGATTGCCTCTGCCCGGCGTGCTTGCGGAAGGCGGCGGCCGCTACGCCGCCGCGGCCTCGCGCCGGAAGCGCGCGATGAGCTCGGCGACGTCGCTGGCCGCAACGGGGCGGCTCGCCAGATAGCCCTGCATCTCGGTGCAGCCGGCGCGGCGCACGATATCGAGCTGCTCCTCGGTCTCGACGCCTTCGGCCGTGGTCTCGATGCCGAGGCTCGTCCCGAGGCTTGCGATCGCCTTGATGATGACGGCGCTGTCGCGGTTGCGGTCGATGTCCTTGATGAACGAGCGGTCGATCTTGATCTTGTCGAACGGGAACGAGCGCAGATAGCTGAGCGACGAATAGCCGGTGCCGAAATCGTCCATCGCGATGCGCACGCCGAGCGCGCGCAACTGGTGCAGCATGGTGACGATCGTCTCATCATCCCGCAGCAGTACCGCTTCGGTGATCTCCACTTCCAGCCGGCGCGGGGACAGGCGCGCGGCCGCGAGCGCCGTCGTCACGGTCGTCACCAGACCGCGATTGCGGAACTGCACCGGCGAGAGGTTGACGGCTACCTTGATGGGATCGGGCCAGCGCGCGGCTTCCTTGCACGCTTCACGCAGCACCCATTCGCCGAGCGGAACGATCAGCCCCATTTCCTCGGCCAGCGGGATGAACTCGGACGGCGGCACGGGCCCGCGCTCCGCATGGGTCCAGCGCAGCAGCGCCTCCATGACGGTGAGTTCGTTGCTGGCGAGATTGATCTGCGGCTGATAGGCAAGCGAGAACTCGCCGGCGGTGAGCGCGCGGCGCAGATCGACCTCGAGCGCGCGGCGGCGCTGAATGCGCGCATCCATGTCCGGCTCGAAGAAGCGGAACGTGCCGCGCCCTTCCGCCTTGGCGCGATAGAGCGCGAGGTCCGCGCACTTCATCAGGTGATCGGCCGCGGTGCCGTCGCTCGGCGCCAGCGCGATGCCGATGCTGACGCCGGAATTGATCTCCTGCCCGTCGATCTCGATCGGCTCGGAGATGATCTCGACCAATGACCGCGCGAGCGCTCCGGCGGCTTCCGCGCCGGAGCGGCATTGCAGCACGGCGAACTCGTCGCCGCCGAGCCGCGCGATGGTGTCGCCGTCGGCGACCGCGCCGCGCACGCGCTCCGCGATGATGCCGAGCAGCTTGTCGCCGATCGGATGACCGAGCGTGTCGTTGACGCCCTTGAAATTGTCGAGGTCGAGATAGAACACCGCCATCGCCTCGCCCATCGCTTCGACGCGCGCGAGGCCCTCGGCCATTTTCTCGAGCAGCAGCACGCGATTGGGCAACTGCGTCAGCGCGTCGTGGCGCGCCATGTGGGCGATGCTTTCCTCGGCGCGATGGCGCTCGGTGACGTCCTCGTAGATCGCGACCCAGCCGCCTTGCGGCATCCGCTCGTGGGTGAGCTTGATGATGCGCCCGTCCGCAAGATGGCGGTGCACGATGAGGTCGCCCGCATTGAGCGATGCGACGTAATCGCCGTAAAGCTGCTCGGCGGTGATGTTACGGTGGCGGTAATTGCCGAGCGCGAAGCTGCGCTCGATGATGGCGCGAATCGGTATGCCGGGCCGCACGAAATCCGGCGGCAGGTTGAACATCTCGGCATAGCGCCTGTTGCTGACGATGAGGTTCATGCTCTCGTCGAACATGCACAGCCCATGCGCCATGTTGTTGAGCGCGACATTGAAGCGGCGGTGCTGCTCCTTGAGTTCGTCGGCCGCGCGTTCGCGCTCGGTGATGTCCTCGTAGGTGCCGACCCAGCTGCCGTTCTCCATCGGCTCGTGCCGCACCGCGAGCAGCCGCCCGCTGGTCAGCCGCCGGTGCACCACGGGCTCGCGGTCGACCGCGACCCGCTTGATGAAGTCGGCGAAAAACCTTTCGGCGCTCTTGGCGCTGTGCATTCCGCGATCGATGCTCTGGCGCATCAGCTCGATCAGCGGCGTGCCGGGCTGCGCGTCGTCCGGCCCGAGGCCGTAGAGCTCCAGATAGCGCCGGTTGCGCACGACGACGCGCCATTCCGCGTCGAACACGCACAGGCCGTGCGACATGTTCTCCAGCGCGGCGTCGAACAGGATGTTCTGCTCGCGCAGCACCGTCTCGTAGCGCGTCCGCTCGGTCACGTCCTCGTGCGCCGAGACCCAGCCGCCGTCCGGCGTCGGGCGCGACGTCACCTCGATCACCTGGCCGTTGGCCAGATGCAGCTGCATTGTGGAGATCGCCTTGCCCACGGAAGCGGCCTTGCGCTTTTCGTAGAAGGCCTCGGCCGACATGCCCG
>JAXDOA010000167.1:0-2619 GCA_034669125.1 Hyphomicrobiales bacterium | reverse complement strand
CGTTCGCCGGCATCGGCGATCCGGAAAAATTCTTTGCGACGCTCGCAGCCTGCGGCATCGACGCCGCCGTGCGTCGCAGCTTCGGCGATCATCATCGCTACAGCGTGAAGGAGGCGCGAGCGCTTCTTCGCGAGGCCGACCAGGGCAATCTCGAACTGGTCACGACCGAGAAGGACGCTGCGCGGCTCAAAGGCGACGCTTCCGTCACGATGCTCAGCGCGCGCGCACGCACCCTGCCGGTCGAGATGAAAATCGCCGAGGCGGACGCGTTCGGGCGGCTCGTGCTGGGCGCCCGCGCGGGCCTCAAGCCTCCTTGAGGCGGCCCGGCGCGTAGCGCTGCAAGACCGCCTCGGGCGTCGCGTAGGCCTCCTGGAGCTCGACGCTCCAGTACTTCAGCTCTTCCAGCGGGATCGGTACATTCGTGATCGCACAACGGACGAACGCGCCCGGCCGCACGACACGGAAGTCCCCATCGAGATATTTCACCTCGGCCTCACCCGGCATCGGCGAGGGTCCGCTAAAGCGGTTGAGCACGTTCAGTCTCCGTTCAGGCCCAAGGCGGCCTTACTTGCATATCGGCCCGGCGACGCAGAACATAATGGTTTGAACTGCGGCGTTAAACCCTTCGATCGGTGCGTTCATGCGGCACCTCATCAGCCTGATTCTTGCCGCCAGCGTGGCCTTGCCGGTCGCGGCCTGGGCGGGCGCGGCCTGGGCGGGCGTGCCCGAGCCGGAACCGGTCGAAATCACCCATGAGGGGGTGAAGCTCAAGGCCTTGATCTACCGGCCCGAGGGCAAAGGTCCGTTTCCGGCCGTTGTGGCGCTGCATAATTGCGACGGCCTCGCCGGGCGCAATGGCCCGGTGGCGGCGCGTTATCGTGACTGGGGCGAACGGCTGGTGGCGGCGGGTTTCGTGGCGCTGTTCCCGGACAGTTTCGGCTCTCGTTCGCTTGGGCCGCAATGCAATGCCGGCCAGCGCAGCATGCGCTCGGGCCGCGAGCGGGTGGTCGATGCGGACGCGGCGCGGCACTGGCTGCAGCAGCAGCCTTATGTGGCGCCAGACCGGGTCTCGCTGATCGGCTGGGCCAACGGCGCGGTGGCGGCGCTGTGGACCGTGCGGCCGCGCGCCGCAAAGAAAGGCGACACTCCGGATTTCCGCGCCGCGATCGCGTTCTATCCGGGCTGCCGCCGCCTGCGCGACACCGCTTGGAGCGCGCGCCTGCCGACCCTGATCCTGATCGGCGCCAAGGACGACTGGTCGCCGGCGAGCGCCTGCGAGCAGATGGTGGCTGGCGCGCGCGGCCGCACCGCCCGCGCCGCGATCACGGTCTATCCCGGCGCGCACCACGACTTCGATCATCCGGACCTGCCGCTGCAGCAGCGCAACGGGATCGCCTTCGCGACCGGCGCGACAGGCCGCGTGCATGTCGGCACCGACCCGGCGGCGCGCGCGGATGCGCTCAAACGCGTTGCCGAATGGCTCGCACGCTAGACCTTGTCCCTTTGGGTCAATAGGTTATGGCCCAAAATCGGGGAGGACGATGGTCGCGAAAGTCATCTGGGCAGGCGGCGAGCGCGATGGCGCGGCGATCGCCGAGCGGGCGGCGCGCGGGGTCACTGCGCTGGCGGTGCTCGGCATCGGCGAAGGCGACGTCGTGGCGATCATGCTGCGCAACGAGGTCGCGTTCCTCGAAGCGGCGCTGATCGCGCGGCAGGCCGGCTGCTACTCCTGCCCGGTCAACTGGCACTACAAGGCGGACGAGGCCGGTTACATCCTGCGCGACTGCAGCGCCAAGGCGCTGATCGTTCATGCCGACCTGCTGCGGCAGATCGAAGGCGGCGTGCCGCCGGGTGTGCATGTGATCGTGGTCGAGCCGCCGCCGGAGCTGCGCGCCGCATTTCGCCTCACTCCCGAGCAATGCGCCGTGCCGCCGGGGGCAACCGAGTGGGAAAGCTGGCTCGCGGGCCACGAGCCTTATGCCGGGGCGCCGCGGCAGGTGCATGGATCGGTGCCATACTCCTCCGGCACGACCGGAAAGCCGAAGGGCGTGCTGCGCCGTCCGCCCCCGCCCGAGCAGATGGCGCGGATGCTCGAGATCACGCAGACCGTGCTCGGCATCAAGCCGGGCATGCGCACCGCGATGGTGGCGCCGCTCTATCACTCGGCGCCCGCGTCCTATGGGTCGCAGAGCCTGCTCAACGGCGACATCCTCGTCATGCACGAGCGCTTCGACCCTGAGCGGCTGCTCGCCGATATCGAGAAGCACAGGCTCGACCGGCTTTACTTGGTGCCGACGCACATGGTGCGCCTGCTGCGCCTGCCCGATGAGGTGAAACAGCGCTACGACCTTTCCTCGATCGACTTCGTCGCCTCGACCGGCTCGCCCTGCCCGCCCGAGGTCAAAAAGCAGATGATCGACTGGTGGGGGCCGGTGATCAACGAGAGCTCCGCGAGCAGCGAGGCAGGCTTCATCACGCCCGTGTCGTCGCACGAGTCGCGCACGCATCCGGGCTCGGCCGGGCGTCCCGTCGCGGGCGCTGAGGTGCGCATCATGAACGATGACGGCGAGGTGCTGCCGCCCTATGAGCCCGGGCTGATCTATTGCCGCCAGGCGGCCT
>JAXDOA010000166.1:0-10625 GCA_034669125.1 Hyphomicrobiales bacterium | reverse complement strand
ATCGGTCGGCAATATCTTCGTCGACCAGATCGGCCCGAAGTACGGGCTGAAGAAGGGCGACTACCAGGAAGTGCGCATGGACGTGAACAACATGATCGCCGCGCTCGCAGCCAAGACCGTCGACGCCATGGTCAATGTCGAGCCCTATAATGCAGTCGCGGAGGCCGACGGCCTCGCCACCAAGATCATGAACTACTGGAGCGTCGACAAGATGCCGGTGTTCATGGCGGCGACGCCGGACTTCGTCGCCAAGAGCCCGGACGTCATCGTCGGCTATCTCAAGGCGTGGCTCGAAGTCGCCAAGGACTTCAAGAACGAGCCGAACAAGGTCGCCGACGCGATCTATTCGTTCTACACCTCCAAGGGTTACTCGATGTCGCAGGACACCTTCCGCAAGGCGCTGTCCACCGTGGATGTCGACCCGGGCTTCCCGGGCGATCTCAAGCCCTACATGCAGGAGCAGGCCGAGATCCTGCTGAAGGAGAAAAAGATCGCCGCCATTCCGGACTGGTCCAAGGCGCTGCGGCCGGACTTCATGGAGAAGGCGAGGGTCGGGGCGTAGTTATCTCAGGCGTCGTCACCGGGCTTGACCCGGCGACCCCGACAAGGGACGCACCATGCCCTCCTAAGCGGGATGGCCGGGACAAGCCCGGCCATGACGAAAGTCAACAACAGCAATCCAAGTGAGCCTCATGCCCGACCAGATCGAATGGAACTTCAAACTTCTCGCCCACCACGAACTGCAAGGCTTCGGCGGCATGGGCGAAGGCATGTCGATTCAGATCGCCAAAGACGGGCGGCGCATCATCTGGCTTGCGCATGAGAGTGCGCCGAAGAACTTCACCGCCGTCGATGTGTCCGATCCGCGCAAGCCGAAAGTCGTGACACAGACCGAGCTGCCGCAAAGCTACATGCGTTCGAACTCGCTCGAAGTGACCGGCGACATCATGGCGGTCGCCTATCAGGTGCAGAAGCCGGGACAGAAGCCCGCGGGCTTCGAGCTGTTCGACATCTCCGTGCCGGAGCAGTCGAAGTCGATCGCGTTCGTGGATCGCTCGGGCGACAAATCGCGCGGCGTGCACCAGCTCTGGTTCTGCGACGGCGAGTACGTGCACATGGCGTCGGGCGCGGCGGATTTCGTCACCCACAACCAGCTCGACGACCAGTGCTACCAGATCTTCGACGTGCGCAATCCGAGCCAGCCGAAGGAGGTCGGGCGCTGGTGGATGCCGGGCACGCGCGTCGGTGACACCGAGCCGCCTCCGCCGCGCCACAAGGCGCCGATCCTCGACATGGGGATGCGCGCGCACAATACGAATGTCTATCCGCAGCGGCCGGACCGCTGCTATCTCGGCTACATCGACGCCGGCATGTTCGTGCTCGACATTTCCGACAAGGCGAAGCCGAAACCGCTGTGTCGCTGGGATAACTCGCCGCCCTATCACGGCTTCACCCACACCGTGCTGCCGCTGTTCGACCGAAATTTGTTCGTCGTCACCGACGAGTCGGTGGTGGACGACGCCGACGACTGGCCGAAGCTCGTGTGGATCCTCGACGCGCGCGACGAGACCAATCCGGTGCCGATCTCGACCTGTCCGCTGCCCTACGACGCGTTCGCGCATGCGGGCGGGCGCTTCGGCGCGCACAACATTCATGAGAATGTGCCGCTGCCGACTTCGTGGCACTCCGACACGATCATCATCGGCACATTCTTCAACGGCGGCTTGCGTGCTTACGATATTTCCAATCCGTACCAGCCCAAGGAAGTGGGAACGTTCGTGCCGAAGGCGCCGGCCTTGGCGCCGCGCGGCACGATCCAGCTCAACGACGTGTTCGTGGACGAGCGCGGCATCGTCTACACGGTGGATCGCCACGTCGGCGGGCTCTACATCCTCGAGATGGATTTCTGATGCTGCATTTTCCCTCGCCCGACATCGGCCGGTTCGGGCGGCGGCAGCGGCATGCGCGCGGGCACCGGCTTCCGATCCATATCGTCAGCGATGCCGCGAGGCTGCAGGATCGCGACACGGTGGTTCTGGTTGACGACTTCGGCGTGGATGAAGCCCTCCTGCCCGAGATAGGGTGCCTGTGCTGCACCGTGCGTGTGACATTGCAGGCAGCCCTGCGGCGTCTCTCGGCGGAGCGCGGGCAGCATCATGCCTGCGTCGCCATTGAAACCAGCCAGGACCTCGCGCCGATCCTGCGCACCTTCGCAACCGAACGCGCGCTTGGGGCTGAGTTCCATGTCGAAAGCGCGCCACCGCTGACCGGCAACAGCTTCACGCTCACCCATGACGCGCCGCTCGCATGGGAGACATTCAGCCGCTTCATGGCGACGCTGATGGCCTTGCGCGGCGCCGACCTCTTCCACGTGAAGGGATTTCTGAACGTCAAGAATTGCCGCGGGCCGGTGGTGGTACAGTTCATGCAGCATCTCGCGCATACGCCGGTCGAGCTTCAGGCATGGCCTGATGACGACCGTACGAGCCGCCTCGCGTTCACGACACGCAACATGACGGTGAGCGATGTGCGTAGTCTTTTTAACGCGATGCGCGCGCTCGCCTAGGCGAAATACGCCCCGCCATTCACATGAATGGTCTGCCCGGTGACATAGCGCGCGCCGGGACCGCAGAGGAAACGCACCATCGCGGCGACCTCGTCGGGCGCGCCGCGCCGCCCCATCAGCATGTTGTGCGTCAAGTGATGCGCCGGCTTTGCGGCGGCGGGGTCGCGCGGCGTGTCGACCGTGCCGGGCGCGACCAGATTGACTGTGACATTCGGCGCGAGATCGTGCGCGAGCCCGCGCGTGAAACCGACCAACCCGAGCTTCGCAGCCGTGACGTGCGCGCGATGCTTCGAGCCGGTGTGCGCCGAGAGCCCGCCGATGTTGACGATCGCGCCGGCGCCGCTTTGCTTCAGGTACGGCAGGCACGCCTTGGCGCAATGAAACGCGCCGTCGAGCGTGACGCCGAGCACGTCGCGCCACTCCTTGAAACTCATCTCTTCGAACACGCGCTCCTGGCGCAGCGCGGCGTTGTTGATTAGATAGTCGATGCGGCCGAGCTGTTTCGCCGCGTCCGCCACCATGCCGGCGACCGCTTTCTCGTCGGCGACATCCGCGACCGACGCAATCGCCTTGCCGCCGTCGCGCTCGATTTCGCGCACGACCTGCTCGGCCTCCACCTTGTTGGAACGCACGTTGACGATGACCGCCGCGCCGCCCGCGGCAAGCGCCTTCGCCATCGCACGGCCGATGTTGCGGCCCGCCCCGGTGACCAGCGCCACGCGGCCTGCAAGTTCCTGTTCACTCACCCGCGCAGCCCTTTCAAATCGATGCGCCCATCATAAAGCGATTTTGCCATGCCGAGCGCACCTTTCGTGCGCGCGTCGTCCCACCCGCCATGATGGCAATTGAGCGCGAACTTGTCGTCGATGTCCTGGCGCGTCAGCGGCTCCTTGGCGCCGCCGCGGAAATGCGGCTGGCGCTCCTCGACCACGCTGCCGTCGGCCAGCGTCGCGCGGATGTGGCCGGTGAATTCGTTCGGATACGGATTCTGCGGGTCGATGCGGTAGCGAACCTTCGCGGCGACCGCGAGCACCGCCGGGTCCTTCACGGCCGCGTCGGTGAAATCGCCCAAGCCCACATTGCCGCGCACCAGCGCGGTCGCAATGCAATGTGGCTGCGAGAATTTTCCCGCATAGCCATTCGCGGGCTTCTGCTTTGCGGCAAGCGGCTCCCATAGCCGATGCACCGTTCCCTCGCCGACGTTGCAGACGATCTCGGCGATATCCTCCGGCTTGATGCCGCGTGCAGCCAGCCGCCGCGCGCAATCGATGTAGGGATGCGTCATCGTCCCGCACGGGTAAGGCTTGAAAGCGAGCGTCTCGGTCACCCAGCGCGTGCCGAAGTCGCCGAGAAGGGCATCGTAATTGCCGTCGATCTTGTGGGCGAAGCCGTGGAACAGCCCGTGCGTGCCTTCGAACACCGTGCGCGGACCGGAAAAGCCCGCACGCGCCATCAAGGCAGCGCGCAAGCCGGACTGCGCCGCCCAACCGGCGTGCATGCGCTTGGTCCAGGCGCCTTCGGCCAGATATTCGATGATGCCGGACGCCATGCTGCCCGCGATGCCGAGCGCGTCGACGGTTTGTTTTTTGTCGAGCTTGAGCGCCGCCGCGACACCCGCCGCCGCGCCCATCGCACCGAACACGGCGGTCGGATGGAAGCCCGCCTTGTGCACGGCCTTTGGCACCACGAGGCTCAACCGGCACAGGACCTCGACGCCGACCGCGATGCCACGCAACGCCGCCGCGCCATCCAGGTTTTGCCGCTCGCAGGCCGCGAGCACCGCCGGCACAACGACGGCGCCGGCATGCACCGGCCCGCCCTCGAAGGTATCGTCGAAATCCTCGCCGTGCGCGGCCGTGCCGTTGACCAGCGCGGCGCCCGCCGCGCTCAGGGTGCGCGCGTGGCCGATCGCCGTGCATGGGCCGTCGTCGTCGCAACCGGCGAGCGTCGCGTGCACGTAATGCTCGTTGCGCGCGGTGACGCACAAGCCGATGATATCGACGGCGAGATCGATGCATTTTTCGCGCACGGGCGGCGGGATTTCGAGCGCGCCGATGCGCTTGGCGAGATGCTCGGCGACCGCGATATCGGGAAGCGCGCTCATGTGTTGCGCAGCCTCACGCCACCGCCGAAGCCGGGGACGCGGTTGACGGCGATCACCACCGCGAATGTGACGATCAGCATGATCAGGCCGAGCACCGCAATGGCGCCGAGATCGCCCGACTCGTTGAGATCGAAGATCAGCACCGAGATTACTTTCGTTTCCGACGTAAACAGCATGATGGCGGCGGAGAGCTCGCGTATCACGCCGACGAAGATGAAGCACCAGGTGGCGATCACGCTGGTGCGTAGCAGCGGGGCCGTGATGTGGGCGAGCGCCTGCAGGCGCGTCGCGCCGAGGATGCGGCTTGCTTCTTCGAGGTCCACGCTCACGCTGCGGAACGCGGACTGGAGCTGCTGATAGGCGGCGGGCAGCGCGATGGTGACGAACGCGATGAGCAGGATCCACAGCGTTCCGTAGAGCACGAAGGGCGGGCGCGTGTAGCTCAAGAAAAGTCCGACTCCCAGCACGATGCCGGGCACGGCGACCGGCGCGGTTGCCAGAAACGCGAGCGCGCGCCAGCCCGATATCGCCTTGCGGGCCGTGATGTAAGAGATCACCACCGCGATCAGCGTGCCGATGGTGGCGGAGAGAAATCCGAGAATGAACGTGTTCTGAAACGCGAGCTTGGTGGCGGAGAGTTCGAAGAACACGAAATTGATATTGTGCAGCGTGATGTTGCTGAACGAGACGAGCTGCGAGGCGACGCGCGAGAACGCCGCGTTGAGCAACGCACCGTACGGCAGGAACACCGGGTTCATCAACACGAGAAACGCGGCGGCGAGCGCGACCCATTTCCACGGGCCCAGCTTCACGAGGCGCGGATCGCTCTGCCGCCCGCCGACCAGCGCGTAGCCGCGGCGGCCCAAAATCATGTGCTCGGCGCGCAGCAGCATCACGGTGAGCACGAGGAGCGGCAGCGAGGCGGCGGCGGCAAGCTCGGGCTTGGGCGGATACTGGAACAGGCTCCAGATTTTCGTGGTCATGGTGTGGAAGCCGGCGGGCAGCGCAAGGATCGCGGGCGAACCGAACAGCGTCATCGCCTGCAGAAACGCCACCAGCGCGCCGGCGAGCACAGCAGGCAGCGCGAGCGGGATGGTGACACGACGCGCCGTCACCCACATGCGGCCGCCGAGAATCGAAGAGGCGTCCTCCAGATCGCCGGGAATGCGATCCAATGCGTTCGCCACCAGCACGAACACATAAGGAAACGTGTAGCAGGAGATGACGAAGATCAGCCCGCCGAGCGAGTAGATATCGAACAGCGGCTCGGCCGCCGGGTCGCCGATGGCGCTGCGGTACAATTGGTTGAGCAGGCCCGAGTTCGGCGCGGCGAGCAACTCCCACGCGATGGCGCCGAGGAACGGCGGCGTCACGAACGATGCCGTCACCAGCGCGCGGATCGTGCGGCGCAGCGGCATGTCGGTGCGCGCGACCAGCCAGCCCATTGGCGCAGCCACCACGCAGCAGATGATGGCGGACGAGGTCGCGAGGATGACGGTGGTGATGAGCGGGCCGGTGAAGGTGGGGTCGGTGACGAGGAGCGCGAAATTGCCGAGCGTGAAACCACCCGCCTTGTCGGAGAAACTGTAATAGACAAGCCACGACATCGGCAGCACGATCAGCGCGCACAGGATCGCGGCGAATGCGATCAGGATCGGCCAGGAGAGATCGAAGCGCGTGCGGCGCTCCGCGGCGGCAAGAGCGAGGGTCATTGTTGCTCTGCCCCGACTCTTTCTTTCCCCTCACCCGCTTGCGCGAGAGGGGAAGAGGAGTTCGCGGCGCGGCGCCTGCCAAAAACCTGCATCACACCCTGAAAATCTTCGTGTACCGCGCCTTGATCTCCTCGCTCATTTTCTCCACCGCCGCCGCGTCGTCCTTCATCAGCTTGATCTCGGAGAGCGACTTGCGGCCGGGCTTCTCCTTGGAGAGCGCGTGCGCCGAGTGCATGCCGCCGACATCAATGATCAGTTGCTGGCACTCGGGCGAGAACGAGAAGCTCTGGAACAGCCGCGCGGCGTTCGGGTTCGGCGCATTCTTGAAAATCGCGTTGGGGCCGACGATCAGCGGCGTGCCTTCGGTGGCGTAAACCGGCTCGACCGGATTGCCGGCCTCCTTCTGCTGCAGCACGAGATATTCGGTGCCGTCGGCCATGATGGCGCGCTCGCCGAGCGAAAGCTTCTTCGGCGGATCGGAGGCCGACTGAAGCTGCATGACGCGCTGCTTCGCAAGCTTCTCGAAATACTCCCAGCCGAGGTCGCGCGACATCTGATAGGTTGCGGTCAGGATCGTGCCGCTGTAGCCCGGGTGCGCCTTCATGATCTTGCCCGCCCATTTCGGATCGAGCAGGTCGGCGAAGCTCTTCGGCGCGTCCTCGCGCTTCACCAGGTTGGTGTTGTAGGCGATCACACTGAGCGTGACGCGGAAGCTCGCGAACTGGCCGTCCGGGTCCTTGTGCTCGGCGGGGTAATGCTTGGCGACATCCTCCGGCACGTAGGGCGCGAGCCAGCCGTCGCGCTTCCACACGATCATGTGCGCGGCGTCCGATGAATTGACGACGTCGACCGCGTAGATCTTGCTAGAATACTCCTGGCCGATGCGCTGGAACACGCGCTCGGCACCCGAGCGCTCCACGCGCACCGAGATGCCCGGATACTTCGCCTCGAAGGCCTTGCCGACCTTCTCGGAGAGCGGCAGGTCGACCGAGGTATACCAGACGACCTTGCCTTCCTTCTTCGCCGCCTCGATCAGCGCGGGCGTGACCGGCTCGGCGGCCGGCGCCTGCGCGCGCGAAGGCGAGGCGAACACGCTGGTCGCCGCGAACGCGGTTGTGCCTTGCAGCAGCTTGCGCCGGGACAGGTTGGGCATCGTTGTCTCCCTCTCGTCGTTTCTTGTCGCGCCTGCGTCACCCTATCAGCACGCGGCAGCGCTGCGGCGGCAGATGCAGCCAGACCTTGTCGCCGTGCGAGACGCTCTGTTCCGCCGATGTGACCACGCGCAACTGCGCGCCGTCGGCCAGCTCGACCATATAGTCGCGGCTGTTGCCGAGGAAGACATGGCGCACGACGGTTGCCGGAACGGCATTCGGCGCGCCCGGCGCAGCTTGCGCCGATGAGAGCGTGATCTCGTGCTGGCGGACCGAAATCGCGGTCGGGCTGCCGGCCTTGAGCGGATCGCCGGTGCAGCGCAGCGCCACACCCGCAATATCGATGTGATCGGCATCGAGCGCCTTGCCTTTGAGGATGTTGCTCGAGCCGATGAAGCGCGCCACGAATTCCGAGCGCGGTCGGTCGTAGATCTCCTCCGGCGAGCCGGCCTGCTCGATCTTGCCCAGATTCATCACGGCGATCAGGTCGGCGGTGGTCATCGCCTCGGACTGGTCGTGTGTCACGTAGACCGTCGTGTAGCGGTATTCGTCATGCAGCCGGCGCACCTCGAAGCGCATTTCCTCGCGCAGGTTCGCATCGAGGTTCGACAGCGGCTCGTCGAGCAGCAGCGTCTCGGGTTCGACGATCAGCGCGCGCGCGAGCGCGACGCGCTGCTGCTGCCCGCCGGAAAGCTCGCCCGGATAGCGCTCGGCCAGCGCCTCGAGCTTGGTGGTGGCGAGGATCGCGCGAACCTTCTGGCCGATCAGCGCCTTGTCGAGTTTGCGCAGCTTGAGCCCATAGGCGACGTTTTCCATCACGGTCATGTGGGGCCACAGCGCGTAGCTCTGGAAGATCATCGACATGTTGCGCTGTTCGGGCGGCAGCGTGCGCGCGACCGACGACACCACGCGGTCGCCGACCGCGATCTCGCCGGCCGACGGCTCGACGAAGCCGGCGATCAGCCGCAACGTCGTGGTCTTGCCGCAGCCGGACGGCCCGAGCAGGCACACGAGCAGCCCATGCTCGATGCGCAGCGAAATATCGTCGACGACCGCCAGATCACCATAGCGCTTGGTCAGACCGCGCAATTCAACCGACGCCACTTTCCCTCCAACCGGTTATCATTGTCCGGCTTGTTACGCCTTTTCCCTTTATTGCCTCAAGCGCGCAAGCAGCTTCGACTCCAGTACCGCCTGCGCCGCGACATCGTGTCCCGCCCCGTTCCAGTGATTGTCGTCGTGGAATTCGAAGCTCTCGCCCGTGCGGGCGTGACGCGGGATGAAGCGCGTATCGAGGTCGATCGTCTCGTAGCCGAGCGCGGCGGCCTTTTCCATGAAGGCGCGGCGCATCAGGTCGAAGTAGGTCCCCGCCCCATCACGAGCGGCGTCCGCGTAGCGGAAGCCGTCGAGGGTGAACAGCACGCGCTCCGGGGCCAGGCCCACGCGTTCGGGAATATCGCGAAAAAACGCATCGATCGCGGCAAGCGAACCCCGCACGCGTTTCTCGTTGGTTGAAGCATCCGTGTTGCCGGCATAGCGCGGCGCGGCATTCGCCGGCCTGCCGAAGATCAATTCGCCCAGCGGACGGATGCCGAACAGATGGTTCTGAACCCCGAGATTGATGATCACGTAGCGCGCGAGCGCGCTGTGGCGGGCAAGCGAGATCAGCCAGCCTGCCTGATGCTCATTGAGCCGCAGGCGCAACGCGCCGCCCGCGTCCGGCGCGTATTGCCAGAAGCCCGGACCCAGCCGGTAGGCGCTGAGGCTTTCGTCGAAATCGTTCCCCACCACATTGATAACCACCGCGCGGGCGCCGTATTCCCGCACGGCGTGGCCCGCGTAGACGAGATACTGGCTGAGCGGCGCGCCGGACGCCGCGAAACTGTAGACGCGCAACTTGTCCTTGAGCGCGGCAGAGAGCCTGCCCTGCAGCGACTCCGCATAGGGCACCATCTGGGCTTCGATGAACGAGTCGCCGATGACGGCGATCAGCGGCAGGCCATCGCGCGCATAGTCCTGGTCGTTGACGAAGCCCGCATTGTTGACGCGGCCGCGCACCACGTTGTGGAAATTCCAGCCGAGCGAATTCGTGAATGGCCGATTGGGGGTGAACCGCAGCACCGGATCGGCGGCGGTCACCGGCATGCTGCGCAGGCCGGTCGACACGGGCAGGAAGCGCATGACGATTTCCGCCGCGAGCAAACAAAAGACGATGCTCGCGAGCGACAGCAGCAGTGAAAGCAAAAGCTCCCGGCGCCGGCTCATCGTCCCGGCAGGCGCCTCGGCAGCCATCAGGTCCCGGTGAACACCGGCTTGCGCTTCTCCATGAAGGCGTCGCGGCCCTCAAGGTAGTCCTTGCTGCGGAAGCAGGTGTTGACCACGTCCTGCATGAGCTGGACGTCGCGCTTCGACTCGTCCTTGACCAGCTCGCCGACCACGGTCTTGAGCGCCTTGATGGTGAGCGGCGCGTTGCCGGCAATCGTCTCGGCGTATTTCTTGACGTAGCCCTCAAGCTCTGCGTTCGGCACCACACGATTGATGAGGCCCATGGTCTTGGCCTCCTCGGCGCTGAACTGACGCGCCGTGTAGAAGATTTCCTTGGTGAACGACGGCCCGACGACATCCATCAGCCGCTTCACGCCCGAATGGCCGTAACCGAGCCCGAGCTTGGCGGCCGGAACCGCGAAGGTGGAATTCTCGGTCGCGATGCGCAGGTCGCAGCACATCGCGATGCCGAGGCCCCCGCCGATGCAATAGCCGCGGATCATCGCGATGGTGGGCTTCGGGTAGGTGAACAGCGCGAGGCTCGCGGCCTCCGTGGTGGCGTTGTAGTGCGCCACCGCCTCCTCGTTGGAGCGCTCCGCGCCGAAGCGCGAAATGTCGGCGCCCGACACGAACGCCTTCTCGCCCGCTCCGGTGAGCACGACCACACGCAGCGAATCGTCGCGCTTGAACTCCTCCATGATGCGGCCGGTCTCGGCCCACATGTCGAGCGACATCGCGTTGTGGCGCGCCGGATTGTTGAACACCACGTAGCCGACGCCGCCCTCCTTGCGCGAGAGCACTTTGTCGGTCTTGGCCATTTCGTTCAT
>JAXDOA010000165.1:0-7828 GCA_034669125.1 Hyphomicrobiales bacterium | reverse complement strand
ATAGCGGTCGGCCGCGGCCTCCACCTCGCGCGAATAGGAGGACTGCAGCACCGCGCGCGCCCCGACGACGACCGCGCCGCCGCCGACGAAGTCGCCGAGCAGCATGCCGAACATGAACGAGAGGCCTGCGGCCTGCAGGATCGATCGCGTACCGTCGCGGTGCGCCACATGCCCGATCTCGTGCGCAATGACGCCCGCCAGCTCATCGGCGGTTTCGGATTTCTCGATCAACCCCTGGAACACATAAATGTGCCCGCCGGGCAGCGCGACCGCGTTCGCTTCGCTGCGCCGGACGACCTTGGCGTCGAGCGGGATCGGCAGCCCGGCGGCCGCCTCCAGTCTGCCGATCAGCTTGACCAGCGCCGCGCGCGCGTCGGCTTCCGCGCCGACAGTGCCGCATTCGAACGGACGGCTGGTGTCGCCCTTGTCGAGCATCTTGCGCGCCTGGGTATCCACGGCCTCGCCGAGCCAGCGCTCGGCGCGCAGCGGCACCAGCGGCGCAATCTTGTCGGCGAGCGCGGGCACGCCGTACACCGCGCCGAGTACCAGCGACACCATCGCGGCGAAGCTCCAGGCGATCACCTTCATCCGGCTGCGCCGCTCGGATGCGCCGCTGCGGTCGACCGGCACCGAGGCGTCATCGATCGCCGCGGCGAGCGCCGGGTCGCGCACCTCGAGTCGCGCGAGCGTCCGGCTCCCAGCGCGGCCCAGACGCAGCACGCCTTCGGGCGCCGCAAGATGATCGAGTTCGTGATACGGCCAGCGCGCCAGCATGTCGCGCTCCTCGGCATCGCGCACGACGACACCGTCCGAGGCAAGTTCGACGAGCACGGGCCGCCGCGCGCTGGTGACCCCGTCGAAGAAAATGCCGGTGCCCGCCGCCGCCATCGTCAAATCCCGCCGACATTGAGCGCGTCGGCCAGTCCTTCGCCGACGGCGGAGCCCGGCGCGCCCGCCGCGCTCACCCGATCGAGCACTTCCAGTCCGGAAAGCTCGATCGATTCGAAGCCCGCTTTCCACAAGCGTATTTTCACGGTCGCTTGGTAGATGGTCGAATAGGCGAGCGCAACGATCACGTAGGTGCCGACCAGGATCGCGGTGGTGAGCAACTCGGTCACCTGGCCCTTGCCGAGCCACACTTCGAGCCCGCCGATCAGCGCAAGCGTGAGCACCAGCGCGATGGCGAGAACGACGCCCGCGAGCAACGCGATCCACATGAAGCGCAGATAAACCGCGTAGACCGCACGCATTCGCAGTGTCGACGCCACGCTCAACTCGCCGAAGCGCAATCCCGATATCCACCAGCGCAGCACCATCGCCTGGAATGCCGGATAGAGCACCGCAACCGCAATCACGGACCAACTCATGCTGAGCACCGCGACCACAAGCGCCGGTCCGACGCCCGCTGTCTCGATCCGGCCCATAACGTCGTCACCGCCGCGCCGCACTGCCTCACCGACCGCGGTCCAGTCGACCGCACCGATGGCCATCATCAGGCCGAACGCGAACGGTCCCATCACGGCGAGCCAGAGCAGCATGCCGCGAAAGAACAGCCGCGTGCCAGATCCGACGAAATGGCCCTGCAGGTCACCGTAGTATGTGTTGCGCAGCTTAACGCGCTCAAGGCTTGCCTGCGCAAACGGATAGGCAAGCCCGAGCGTGAGCGCGATCATGCCCCACCAGAAGATCGCGCATACCGCAAAACGCCACGCCGACCCCGTCTGGTGGAAGCGGATGCCGCGATAGACCGTGCGCGTGAGGCGATAGCGTCGCGCGCGATAGACCGCGAACTGCCCAAGCAGCCCGAGCGCGGCGAGCGCGAGCAATCCGGAAATCTGGCCGATCACGCCGCGGCTGAACGCGGCGAGAAAGAACGCCACGTTGACTGGCACCAGCAGCGCAATGGCGATGAGGAAGCCGAGCAGCAATTCACGCGCCGTGCCGATGTATTCAAGGCCGTCGCCGGCGATCTCGGTGTTGCTCCAGAGAAACCGCCGCACGTCGGTCGCGAGCCAGAAGCGATAGATGCCGAGCGTGACCAGCAGCAGCACGGCCCCACGGATCAGCAGCCGCCAGAACGCACGCTCGTTGCCGGTAAACCGCGCACCGTTGGCCGGCGCGGGCGGGGCTTTGGCCGGCACCGCCGCACTAAACGGATCCGTGGCGGTCATCGCGGCAAAATAATCGGCTGCGGCGGCGCCTTGCGGCGAATGAAATCCGAAGCCTTGTCGGCGATCATCATGGTGGCGGCGTTGATGTTGGCCGAGAGCATCATCGGCATGATCGAGGCATCGGCGACGCGCAGGCCCTCGAGCCCGCGCACGCGCAACTCATCGTCGACCACGCTGGTCGGGTCGCTGTCCGGGCCCATGCGGCACGTGCCCATCGGATGGAACGTCGTCGTGCCGCGTTCCTTCGCGGCCGCGAGCATCTCGTCGTCGCTTTCAACCTTGTCGCCGGGAAAGTCTTCGTAGTCGTAATAGGGCTCGAGCGGCTTCGATTTGAGAATGCGCCGCGCGAGCCGCATGGCGGCGATGAGCACGCGCCGGTCGCCCTCCTCGGTCAGATAGCGCGGCTGGATTTCCGGCTGCTCGAACGGGTCGGCCGAGCGGACGCGCACGTAGCCCTTGCTCTCCGGCCGCTGCTGCCAGGGCGCGGCCGTCATGCCGGGCTCGTGTTCGAGCTGGCCCTGCTGGCCTTCGAGATAGCTCGCAGGCGTAAAGGTGAGCTGGATGTCGGAGGTTTCCAGATGCGGCTCGGATTTCCAGAAGCAGTAGACCTGTGTCGGCGAGAGGCCGAGGATACTTTTTCCTCCGACGCACCACTTGGCGATCTCGGCCGCGAGCCTGATGCCGCGGCTTCGCTCGTTGATCGTATCCATGTTCTTCACGCGCACCGCAAAGCGCGGCGCGTAATGATCGCGCAGGTTTTCGCCGACGCCGGGCAGCGCATGCGTGACCGCGATGCCGAGCGACGAAAGCAGCGCGGGCGGGCCGACGCCGGACATCTGCAGCAGCTGCGGCGAGTTGAACGCGCCACCCGACAGGATCACCTCGCGCCGCGCGCGCACCTCGACCGGAGGGCCGCCACGCCCGCCCTTGCGGTAGCGCACGCCGACCGCGCGCTTGCCCTCGAGGATCAAGCCGGTCGCGTGCGCGCGCGTGTGCACCGTCAGGTTCTGCCGCTTCATCGCGGGATGCAGAAATGCGCGCGCCGCACTGACACGGCGGCCTTTCAGGATAGCGCGCTGCGCGTAATTGATGCCGAGCTGGCTCTCTCCGTTGTAGTCCGGGTTGCGCGGGATGCCGAGTGACACCGCGCCGGCAATGAATGCTTCGCTCAGCGGGTGATACTGGTCGATATCGGTGACGGTCAGCCCGCCCTCGCGGCCGCGAAACGTGTCGTCACCCTCCCCGATCCGGCGCTCCAGCCGCTTGAAGTAGGGCAGCACATCCGCGTAACCCCAGCCGCGGTTGCCGCGCTGCGCCCAGCCGTCATAGTCGAGCCGTTGCCCGCGATTGTAGATGTGGCCGTTGATCGAGCTCGATCCGCCGAGCGCCTTGCCGCGCGGCGCGAGAATACGGCGCCCGCCGGTCCACTCGCTCGGCTCCTGGGTGTAGAGCCAGTTCAGCCCCGGCTGGTGGAACAGCTTGATGAAGCCGGCCGGGATATGGATGTAGGGATGCCAGTCGCGCGGGCCCGCTTCGAGCACACACACGCTCGTGCCGGAATCCTCGCTCAGCCGATTGGCGAGAATGCAGCCCGCCGTCCCCGCCCCGACGATCACATAATCGAACGTGTCCATTGGTTACTTGCGCATGTCCTTTCTCGCAAAACCGGTTCCCACTTTTGCGGGACATGCGCTACTCGGCGGCGGCCACGGCGGTCGGCAGCGTGTAGTCCTTGAACTGGTCGCGCAGCGCGGTCTTGAGTATTTTTCCCGTGGCGGTGTGCGGGATTTCGTTCACGAACACCACATCGTCCGGCATCCACCACCTGGCGATCTTGCCGTCCATGTAGTCGAGGATTTCCTCACGCGTCGGGCTCTCGCCCTTCTTCGGGATGACGATCAGCAACGGGCGCTCGTCCCATTTCGGGTGGCGGATGCCGATCACGGCCGCCTCCATCACCTTGGGATGGCCGACCGCGAGATTTTCCAGATCGATCGAGGAAATCCACTCGCCGCCCGACTTGATGACGTCTTTCGAGCGATCGGTGATCTGCAGATTGCCGAAGGGATCGATGGTCGCAACGTCGCCGGTATCGAAGAAGCCCTCCTTGTCGAGGATCTCACCGCCCTCGCCCTTGAAATACGACTTGGCGACCGCGACGCCCTTCACCTTGAGCCGGCCGAACTTCTTGCCGTCCCACGGCATCTCCTTGTTCTCGTCGTCGACGATCTTCATCTCGACCGTGAACGGCGCCGCGCCCTGCTTTGCCTTCACGTCGAGAATCGCCTCGAAATCGTTCGCGTCATAGTCCGGCTTGATCGCGCAGATCGAGCCGATCGGATTCATCTCGGTCATGCCCCAGGCATGCGCGACGGTGACGCCGTAATTCTTCTCGAACTTCTCGATCATGGCGCGCGGGCAGGCCGAGCCGCCGATCAGCACGCGCCGCAATGTGGAGAGCTTGAGATTGTTCGCCTCCATGTGGGCGAGCAGCATCAGCCAGATGGTCGGCACCGCGGCCGTCATCGTGACGCGCTCGCCTTCGAGCAACTCATAGATGGAGACGCCGTCGAGCTTCATGCCGGGCAGGATCAGCCGGCAGCCCGCCATCGGTGCCGAGAACGCGATGGTCCAGCCGTTCGCATGGAAGAACGGGACCACCGGCATGATGGTGTCCTGCACCGAAAGGTCGAATGCGTCGGGCGTCAGCGCCACCAGCGAATGCAGCACGTTGGAGCGGTGCGAGTAGACGACACCTTTCGGATTGCCCGTGGTGCCGGACGTGTAGCACATGCCACACGCGGTATTTTCGTCGAACGAGGCCCAGGTGAAATCGCCGTCGACCTCGGCGATCCAGTCCTCATAGGCAACCGCGTTGCGAAAGGTTGTCTGCGGCATGTGCGCCGCGTCGGTCAGAACCACGAAGCGCTGGATGGTCGGGAGCTTGTCCTGCAGCTTCTCCATCAGCGGCACGAAAGTGAGATCGAGGAACATCAGCCGGTCTTCGGCGTGATTGGCGATGTAGGCGATCTGCTCGGGAAACAGCCGCGGATTGATGGTGTGATAGACGGCGCCGATGCCGGTGATGCCGTACCAGGTTTCCAGATGGCGCCAGGTGTTCCAGGCGAGCGTCGCGACGCGGTCGCCGAGCTTCACGCCTTCCTTGTCGAGCCGCTGCGCGACTTTCAGTGCGCGGGCACGGACGTCGCGGTAGTTGGTGCGATGGATCGGGCCCTCGATGGAGCGCGAGACCACTTCGCGGTTGCCGTGCTGGATCGCGGCGTGGTCGATGATGCGATGGCACAACAGCGGCCAGTCCTGCATCAGTCCGAGCATTGGCGTCCCTCCTGTCGGGAAATTCCCATTTGTTCTTAGGCCCTTAGGGCATATTTTTTGGCGCTTGCGCGCGCAACGTCAAGCCCAAACGTTAGCCTTTCGAGCCGGTGCTGCAAAGCCAGTCCGGAAGTTCGGCGATCGAGAGCAGCAGCACATCGGCATGGGGCTCCAGTTGCTCGCGCGGGATGGGGCCGCTCAGGACGCCGACCGCCACGCTACCTGCGGCGCGCGCCGCCACAAGATCGTGCGCGGTGTCGCCCACCACCGCGATCTCCGCCGGAGCGACCTTGGCGAAAGCCGCGAACGCCAGCACCGGGTCGGGCGCGGGCTTTGCCCCGAAACCGGAGTCGTAGGCGGCGATGAAGCCCAGCAGGCTGTCGAGTCCAAGCCGTTGCATCTGCGCACGGGTGTTGGCATCGGCATCATTGGTCATGAGGCCGAGCTTGAGCCCGCGCGCCGCAAGCGCGCCCAGCAGACCCTTCACGTCACCCATCGGCGTCAGATGGTCGAGGGTCGTCTGGAAGTACATCCGGTCGATATGGTCGACGAATTCGGCGGTCAGCGGCACACCGAGCGCGCCCGCCCACAATTTGCCGTATCCGTGGGTCGTTTCGATCACGACCGGCGAGCCGGGCAGCAGCTTGCGTTCCACAGGGTCGTACAGACTGACGGAAGCCAGCCGGTCGAATGCCGCAACGTCGCCGTTGCAAAGTTGCGTGAGTACCTTATGGGTCGCCGGACCCCAGGTACGCTGGAAATCGACCAGAGTGCCGTCCTTATCGAACAGAATGGCGCGGATCGGCATTGTGTGATTGTACCTCGAAATCGCTCGGATTCGCATCCATACCGACATGACCAATCCTCGCGGGCGGAAGCAACGGCCTTGACGGCAAGCCGAAGACACAGCTCGCGAGCGCTTCAACTCGCTGTCGCAGGTGTGGCGGCCGCCCTGCTGTCCTGCGCCGAGGCGCGGACACAGGAAGCGATCCCGCTGCCGCGCCTGCGCCCTAGCATTCCGGCGGACGCGCCGATCATCCCGCTGCCGCGGCCCCGTCCGGCGATACCAGTCCCCGACGAGCTTGCCGCTGGGCCGCCCGCCCCATCGGCGTGCCAACTCCGGCTGACGGCCGATATCGCCACGATCGAGCCGCTGCCGCAGGTCGCGGGCGCGAACGGGTGCGGGATCGAGGATCCGGTGCGGCTGTCCGCCGTGATGACCAAGGACAAGACGCGCGTCGCAATCACGCCGCCTGCGACGATGCGCTGCACGACGGCGGAGGCCATCGCGCACTGGATCCGCGACGACGTCACGCCAATCGCCGCCACGCTCGGTGCGCCGCTTGGCGGCGTCGCGAATTTCGCCGCCTACGAATGCCGCGGGCGCAATCGCGTGGCCGGCGCGCTGATCAGCGAGCACGGCAAGGGCAACGCGCTCGACATCCGCGCGCTGACGTTGACCAACGGCAAGAGCTTTGAGCTGACCGATATTGCGGTCACGAAGGAGGTGCGCGAGCGCCTGCGCGTGAGCGCCTGCGCGCGCTTCACCACGGTGCTTGGCCCCGCCTCCGACGGTTTTCATGAGGGCCACGTGCACGTCGATCTGGCGGAACGCCGCAGCGGCTATCGCATCTGCCAATGGGCGGTGCGCGATATCAACGATCTTGTGCCGCTGCCGCGCGAACGCCCGCCCGAGGCGCCGCCGCGCGAGCCATGACAATCTTGCTCCGCCCGGCCATCACCGATAGCGAGAGCGGATGAGCGACCACCCGTCCGCCGTTTCGCTGCCGCCGCCTGCCGCAACGCCCGCACCGTGGGGATTGCTCGGGACGATCGTGTGGGGCGCGGCGGGCGTGTGCGCATGGTTCGCAGTGCAATTCGCCGTCATCATCGCTGTCATCGTCTGGCGCGGCAGCACGGCGCCCGGCTCGGTCGACATGCAGAAAATGGCAAATGACGGCTTCCTGCTGGCGTTTGTCACCATCGTGGCGGCGCCGGCATGGATCGGCGTGTCGGTGCTCGCGGCGCGACTGCGCGGCTGGCATGCGCGCGACTATCTGGCGCTCGTTCCGCCGCGCCGCGGCGAGATCGTGGTCGGCATCGCATGTCTGGCGGCGCTGCTGGTCGGCTTCGACCTGTTGACCCTGCTGCTCGGCCGCGATGTCGTCCCAGGCTTCATGCGCGAGGCCTATCTGTCGGCACGCATGAGCGGATCGCTGGCGCTGTTTTTCATCGCGGTGGTGATCGTCGCGCCGGTCAGCGAGGAGATCGCGTTCCGCGGCTTCCTATTCCGGGGCCTTGCCGCCTCATGGCTCGGCGTGTCG
>JAXDOA010000164.1:0-5829 GCA_034669125.1 Hyphomicrobiales bacterium | reverse complement strand
AGCATCACCGGATCGCCGGCATCGCCTTAGACGTCGGCGACGAGCGTATTGCCGGCAGCGCCAGTGTACATCGCGGTCGCGGGCTGGAGGTGCTTCACGGGCGGCTGGCCAAAAATTCCAGCACACCGGCTTTGTAGACTTTGTCCCCGACCGCCAGCATGTGATCGCGGTTCGGGATATCGAGCGCGCGTGCGCCCGGGATCAGCGCGGCCAGCTCGTGCGGCGAGCCGGAGATCTCGTCCTTGGTGCCGACGGCGACCAGCGCCGGCGCGCGGATGCTCTGGATGTCTTCGAGCCGCACCGGCTGGCGCGATCCGCGCAGGCAGGCGGCGAGCGCTTTGAGGTCCGAGCGGGTCTGCTCGGCGAACGCACGGAACCGCTTGCCCAGCGGATCGGTGACCACGTCGAGCGACGGCGCTTCGAGCGAGTCCGCGATCTCGTCGCGCAAGCCCGCGTTGTCGATCAGCCGGATGCCGGCGCCGCCGAGGATCACCGAGCGCGCGAGGTCGGGCCGGCGCGCCGCCAGCACCGCGCAAATGCGCGAGCCGAGCGAATAGCCCATCAGGTCGGCGCGCGGCAGATTCAAGTGCTCGATCAGCGCCGCGACGTCGCCCGCCATGATGTCGGTGTGGTAGTCGGCGGGATCGTACAGCTTGGTCGATTGCCCGTGCCCGCGATTGTCGAGCGCGATCACGCGGCGGCCGTCGCGCCGCAGCGTGCTCGTCCAGCCGGGCATGACCCAGTTCACCTCCTTGGTGGAGGCAAAGCCGTGCACCAGGACGAGCGGATCGCCTTCGCCCTCGTCGAGATACGCGATCTCGACGTCTCCGTTCTTGAATGTCGGCATGGTCCTGCGCCGCGGAAAGAAAGCGCGGATGTTTAAGCAGCCGCGGTGGCGGCTGCCAAGTCTCTCTTGAGCCGCCGCATCCGCCGCCGCTCGCAGTGGCGCAGTGTCATGCGCTCCACCGCCCGTTTGCACGCGGCGCAGAACGCCAAAAGATTGAGCAGCGCCCAGAACACCCACGACGCGAGCGTGAACATCGAGCTCGTCAGGAAAATCGCGCCGCGCCCGAGCAGTTTTACGATCGCGCGGGTCTTGGTGCCTTTTGCTGCGGCCAGAGCTGCAACCTTGGCCACGTCCTTCGGATGTTCGGCGATCTTCAGTCCGTCGAGCGCGCCGCGCAGGCCGGTGCGCTGCTGAACCTTGCCGAGGTTGCCGGCGAATGCTGTCAGGCCTTCCCGGGTTTCCATCTTCAGGAGGCGCACGAGCGGCTTTCCGAGATGCCCGCTCGTCCGGGCAGCCTTGAGTGCCGTGACGCCAGCGCGCGCGGGCGCCGCCAGCCCGCCGGTGAAGTACATCCCCGCCGTCACCGCGATACCGGTGCCCGCGAGCCCGAGCACCAGCGTGTCGACTTCCTCGCCGCGCATTCCGCGCCAGCCCTCGCGCACGACGTCGCGCACGTCACCGAACACGAACAGGTCGCCGGTGAGCATGCCGGCGGCGCTCGCCACGTCCTCCGGCTTGCCGGTGATGAAGCCGCGCGCAAAGCTTGCAGCCTTGCTTGAAGGCATCGCGGCATCGCGTTCGGCCGACTCGGTTTTTGCCATCAGCGCGGGCGCGATCGGGACGCCGCGCTCGGCCGCCAGATCGATGAAGCTGCGCGCGAGGTCGACATCCCCAGCCGCAAGTGCTTCCTCGATTTCCCACGTCGCGACGGTTGCGTTGAAACTCTTGTCCAGCGCGAGTTCCGACAGCCGCACCGGATCGTCCGCGGCCGCAATCGTCCGCGCCGCGTGAACGCCCGCGGGCATGCTGAACGCCGCAGCGAGCGCGAGGCAGGCGGCAATCCCGAGCGACAGCGTGATGGCGAGACGGGTCAGCAAATCAGTCCCCAGCCGAGGCGGCTCGCATGTAGGGCGGGATTGCGGCGGGACGGCGGCTCGGCGGAACCTAAGCGCGCGCCTATATTGAGGTACAAAACGCGAGGATCGTGATGGGCACACCTGAGAACAAGCAACTGCTGCAGGACATTTTCGCCGCGACCGCGCGGGGCGATTCGCGGCCGCTGGTCGAGGACATGGCGGAGGATTTCCGCTGGACCATCGCCGGCAACGGCCGATGGTCGCGGACCTATGACAGAGAGGCCGTGCTGACGGAATTGTTTCCCGCGCTGCGCGCGCGCATCGAGGGCCGCATCAAGATGATCCCGCAGCGCGTGCTCGCCGACGGCGATCATGTCGTGGTGGAGGCGCGCGGCGACAACGTCACCAAGGCCGGCGCGCCCTATAACAACAGCTATTGCTTCGTCTTCCGCCTCGCCGGCGGCAAGCTCGCGGAAGTCACCGAATACATGGACACCGAGCTTGTGACGGCCGCGCTCGGTGCGCCGTAGGGCGCAATAAGCGAAAGCGCATTGCGCCGCTTCGCAGTAAGGCGGCGCAATGCGCTCGCTGCGCTCCGCTTATTGCGCCCTACCCGGCTTCCCCCGGCGCTCTCATCCGGTACACTCGGCGAAACAATGTGGAGGGCACAATGGCGGACGTGATCAGTTTTCCCGGCACGGTCGAGTGGTCGGGCGAAAACCCCGGCATCTCGCTGAAGGACACGCCGGACGGACCGTTCGTCACGGCGGCGAGCTTCTTCCGCGTCATGCTGTCGCCGCACGGGCGCGGCCATGCACTCATGCTGATGATGTCGCCGCAGGACGCGAACCCGCCGCCCGAGCGCGGCAACTACTGCTTCCACGACAACGAGAAGCTGGCGCGCTATCTCGTCTCGGATTTCGTGTCGTATTTCGGCGCCTGGAAGGATACGCCGGGATTGAAGAACCTGGTCTACCGCCCGCTCGACAGCGTGGCGGCCTCGGGCGATCCGGGGAGCGACTATAGCGAGACGGTGAAAGCGAAAGAATTCACCATCACCCTGAGCTGGCACGGCCTCGGCAAGGCGTTCTGCTTCGCGCTGCCGCCCGACAAGTCGGCGACCGGCAAACACTGGATGCCGAGCACTTTCGTTCCGTGCAAGGAGGCGAGCGTGAACGTCAACGGCCGGACGCTGCCCGGCAAGCCGGGGCCGCGAGAGATGGCCGGACATTCAATCACGACCGCGTTTTTGGCGTTCTCGGAGACGTGGATCCGCGCGTAACGGGAATGACGCTCACGGACCCGCACGATCAAATCTCCCGCCTCGAAAGCGAAATCGAGCGACTTTCCGAGGCGGTCGAGCGCTGCCGCAAGATCGCGATTGCGGCACGGAGCGCGATCCTGGCCGGCGGCGTGCTGCTCGCCGCGATCCTGCTGGGATTGATCCGCGCCGACGCGCTGCTGCTGATGCTGGTCACGATCCTCGGGATCGGCGGGTTCGTGCTGTACGGCTCGAACGACACCACGGCAAAGCAGCTTGCCGCCGGGGTCGAGGAGGCGGAGCGGCTGCGCGCCGAACTGATCGGGCAGATCGAGCTGACCCTGGTGCCGGAGCACTCGAAGCTGCTGCACTGAGCGTTTTGATCAGGATTCCGCTTGCGCGGGAACAAGCCGAAAGCGTAAGCCGTAGGCGGAATTGGGCAGAGAGCACACCATGGCCGAGCACGTCGTTCCGCATTTCCACAATGACATCGGCGCCGCCGTGATCGAGATCGGCGCAAAGGAATTCATGTGCATCGGCGCGACGCCGCCGTTCGACCATCCGCACGTGTTTTGCGACATGGGCGACGACAACGAGTTCATCTGCTCCTATTGCTCGACGCTCTACCGCTATGACCCGAAGCTGCATGGCTATGAAGCGCGGCCGGCCGAATGCGCGTGGCAGGTGCCCGAGACCGCGTGAGGCGTCTTCAGGAAAACGGATTGAAGATTGCAACACCGAAGTGTTTGAAGTCCCGCACGTTGCGGGTGACAACTGTCAAGTTGCGAACCTCAGCCGTCGCGGCAATCATCGCGTCTTCACTGTACTGACGGCCAACCCTATGCATCAGCCGCGCCCAGCGTCGGAAGATCGATGCGTCGAGAGGAACGATGTTGTAAGTTGCAGCGATATTGTCGATCCAGCTTTCGATCTGTGCGGCCTTGTCCGGGTCTTGGTCGCGAGTCACCTCGACGCCGGCCTGCAGCTCGCCGACTGTCACCGCGGCGACGTGCAGATGTTCCTCCGGGGTCGCACGCAACCACGCAAGGACCGAACCGTGCGGCCGTACGCGGCGCAATTCCGATACGACGTTCGTATCGAGGAGAAACACCTAGGTAAATCGCGGTGGGGGGCGGTGACGCCGCAGGCCCCGCGGTGGCACTGGAATATCGGCGCGAGGAGCGTCGGCAAGCAGCAGTTCTTTAAGACCGGGGCGCGCGGCGCTTTGGAGTGCCCGCCATTGCTCGACCGGCACGAGCACCGCAGTCTCGATTCCGCGCTTCGTCACGACCTGCGGCCCATCGCTGAGACACGTTTCGAGCAGTTCGCTAAAGCGTGCCTTGGCGTCCTGCACCTGCCAGTGCTTCATGATACTTCCTGTCTAGTCAGGAGACTAGTCATGAATGGCCTTGTGCGCAAGGCGCTTTGCGATGTTGGTAGCAGGCCGTAGCCGGATGGAGTCGTAGGGTGGCCCGTTCCCGCTCCATCATCATCGTCGGCGCCGGCATCGGCGGGTTGACGGCTGCGCTGACGCTGACGCGCGCCGGATATCGCGCCGTGGTGCTCGAACAGGCCGCGCGGCTGGAGGAGGCTGGCGCCGGCATCCAGCTTTCGCCCAACGCGACGCGCGTGCTCGCCGGGCTGGGCCTCACCGACCGGCTGCGCCCGCACGTGGTGGCGCCGGAGGCGATCCGCATCATGGCGAGGTCAGGCCGCGAGATCGTGCGGATCCCGCTCGGGGCAAGCGCCGAGCAGCGCTACGGCGCGCCCTACTGGGTGATCCATCGCGCCGACCTGCAGGCGGTGCTCGCCGCCGCGATCGAGCAAAGCCCCGACATCACGCTGCGCCTCGGCACCCGTGTGGAGGACTTCGCGGTCCACCAGCACGGCATCACCGTGCAGGCGCGCACCACGCAAAATGCGGGCGGCGAAGTCACGCGTGACGAGCAAGGCCTCGCGCTGATCGGGGCCGACGGACTGTGGTCGGCGTTGCGCGCGCGTCTTGGCGAGCGGCGCGCGCCACGCTTTGCCCAGCGCACCGCCTGGCGCGCGGTGGTGCCTGCCCCGCGGCTGATGCCGGAATTCCGCGAGCCGGTCACCGGCCTGTGGCTCGGCCGCGATGCGCATCTGGTGCACTATCCGGTGAAGGGCGGCCGCGAGGTGAACATCGTGGCGATCGTCCGCGACGACTGGCACGAGCCCGGCTGGAGCGCGCCCGGCAAGCCTGACGAACTCGCAAGGCGCTTCGAGAGTTTCGCACCGGAGGTCCGCGCACTCATCGCGATGCCGGAGCGCTGGCAGAAATGGGCGCTGTTCGACCGGCCGTCGCGGCGGATGCGTCCGCAGGGTCCCGTGACATTGCTCGGCGATGCCGCGCACCCGATGCTGCCGTTCCTCGCCCAGGGCGGCGCGATGGCGATCGAGGATGCGGCGGTGCTGGCGCAATGTCTCGGACGCGACGAGGATACCGAGCGTGCTCTGCGCGCTTTCGAACACGCGCGCCATCGCCGCGTCGCCCGGGCTCAACGCGAAGCGCGCCGCAACAGTTGGCGCTACCACCTCACCGGCCCGCTCGGCTTCGCGCGCGATACGGTTCTGAGCGCCCTCGGGGGCGACAGAATGCTGCGCCGCTACGACTGGCTTTATGGTTGGCAGCCTTGATCCCACGGTCTGCCCACGCCTTGCGCGCTGCACCGCGCCGCTGT
>JAXDOA010000163.1:0-3855 GCA_034669125.1 Hyphomicrobiales bacterium | reverse complement strand
GTCATGGCCGTTGGCGTAGACCTTCGCGGCGGCGCTATTTGCCGAGATGCTTGTCGAAGAAACCGGAAATTTCGCCAAACGGCGCCTTGGTCTCGGGCGCGGTCGGGTCGCGCAAATAGTGCGCGTGCGACTGGCCCTCGAACACCTGCAGGAACGACTCGACGCCCGCATCGCGCAGCTTGCGGTGCACCCGCACGGTGTTGCTGAGCAGAAGATCGCGCGTCCCGGAGGTCAGGATCGTCGGCGCGAACCCGGTGTAATCGCCATAGACCGGCGAAATCAGCGGGTCCTTCATGTCATGACCGTTGGCATAGACCTTTGCGCCCGCGTCGCAGAAGCCGTCGCGCGAAACCAGCACGTTGTCGACCAGCTCGTTGGTGTAGAACGTGTCGCCCACTTTCGTCACATCCGACATCGGCGTTCCGGATGAGATCGCGCCGGGCATCGGCAGGTTGAGCTGCCTCGCGCGCAATCCCATTTCCAGCACCAGCGCGCCGCCGGCGGACGTTCCGATAAAGCCGATGTTTTTCGCCGGCATCGACTTCAGCGCGTTCTTGTACACCGTCATTCCATCGTCGAGCGCGGCTGGAAAGTAGGCTTCCGGCGGCATGCGGTATTCGACCGCGATCACTTTGAAGCCGCCGAAGCCCGCGAGCAGCACCGCCTCGGGGAGGCCCGCTTCGCGCGGATTGAGCACGTAGCAACCGCCGTGCATGTGGATCACCAGGCGGTTGGCGTTCTCCGGCGCGACCGTTGCGGGCGTGACCATGAACACGCGCACGCCGTCGATGGTCGACTTCTCGACCTTCACGTTCATGCGCTCGAGCAGGCCGGGCAGGTTCTTGATCGTCGGCTCGGCGCCCGCGTCGGCGATCGGTTTCCACTCCTCGCCGGTCTTCGGCAGCACGTTCCAGCCGCTGCGCAAGGGCGCTGCGATCAGCTTCTGCACCTGCGGGCTGACGTCGCCTTGCGGCACGGCAAGAGTTTTCGCCGGGACATCGAGGCCTTGAGCAAAGGCGGGTGCGGAAAAAACGATGGCGGCGAGCGCCAGCAACGGCGTATGTGCACCTTGGTGCATGAAACTCTCCCTGTTGTGTTCTTGGTCGCCCGTGGCGTTGAGCCACGGTGGGAGCCTAGCGGCGATTTGCGGCGACCGTGAGGGCTGCGCCGATCAAAGGCGCGTGACAGATCAGACCGGAACGGGAAACCGCAGGCTTAGTTCACCTGCCGGATCACCTTGCCGACCTTGTCGAAGATCTCGCCGATCTCGTTCTCGCTGATGATCAGCGGCGGCGAGAGCGCGATGGTGTCGCCGGTGATGCGGAACATCAGTCCGTGCTCGTGGAACGCCTTCTCCATCGAGTCGTAGGCGCGCTTCCCGAACGCATCGGGACGCGAGGAGAGATCGATCGCCGCGACCAATCCGAGCGTGCGGATGTCGAGCACGCCCGGCGTGCCCTTCAGCGACATCGCGGCGTCCGCCCACTTGCCTTCCAGCGCGCCCGCGCGCTCGAACAGCTTTTCGTCGCGATAGACGTCGAGTGTCGCGATGCCGGCCGCGCACGCGAGCGGATGCGCCGAGTAGGTGTAGCCGTGGAACAGCTCGATCACGTGCTCGGGCCCGCGCATGAAGGCGTCGTAAATGCCCTTGCGCACCAGCACGCCGGCCATCGGCACGGTGCCGGAGGTCACGCCCTTGGCGAACGTGATCATGTCGGGAATGACGCCGTAGCGTTCGGCCGCGAACGGCGTGCCGAGGCGGCCGAAGCCGGTGATCACTTCATCGAAGATCAGCAGGATGCCGTGCTTGTCGCAGATCGCGCGCAGCCGCTCGAGATAGCCTTTCGGCGGCGGCAGCACGCCGGTCGACCCGGACATCGGCTCGACGATCACGGCCGCGATGGTGGAGGCGTCATGCAGCGCGACGAGACGATCGAGATCGTCGGCGAGATGCGCGCCCCATTCGGGCTCGCCCTTGGTGAAGGCCTGATGCTCGCGATTGTAGGTATGCGGCAGGTGGTCGACGCCGTTGAGCGCCGTGCCGAACATCTTGCGGTTCGCCACGATGCCGCCGACCGAAATGCCGCCGAAGCCGACGCCGTGATAGCCGCGCTCGCGTCCGATCAGCCGCACGCGCGAGGCCTCGCCGCGCACGTTGTTGTAGGCGAGCGCGACCTTCAGCGCGGTATCGACCGCTTCCGAGCCGGAATTGCAGAAGAACACGTGATCGAGGTCGCCCGGCGCAAGCGCCGCGATGCGGCTCGCAAGCTCGAACGCCTTCGGATGGGAAAACTGGAATGCCGGCGGATAGTCGAGTTCGGCGGCCTGCTGCTGGATCGCTGCCACGATCGGATCGCGGTTGTGGCCCGCGTTGCAGCACCACATGCCGGCCGAGCCGTCGAGCACGGCTTTTCCGTCCACCGTGTAGTAGTGCATGTTCTTCGCGCGCGAGATCAGCCGCGGCGCCTTCTTGAACGCGCGGTTCGGCGTGAACGGCACCCAGAACGCTTCGAGGTCGTTCGGGACCGTCGGTGCGAGCGGGCGGGTGGCAAGCGACATGGGATTCTCTCCTGCGAACGGGCCGCGGAACGGGCGAGGGGGCTCAGCTTCGAGCCTATATCAGCCTTGAGGCGTGCGCGGAATGGCGCGGCCCGAATCGCCACAGCCGCAGCGGACCGATCGCCGCAGCGATCATTCGATGATTGTATATTGCAATGCGAAAGATTAATTCTGTAGTCGAATCAATGTCATTCTAGCAACCGCAGCTTGAAAAACACTACTGCCCATTGTAAATTGCATTCTCTGCTTTGGTTTGAGTGAGGTTGCATATAGCGTATGGCTGTATTGCAGGCGCATGCGTTGAACGCGCCGCCTCGCGCGCGGATGATTTCCGCATTGCGGAAATTGTGATTCTCGCGAGGTTGAGGAAAGCGGCAGGGCGATGCCCGGACTCAACGCGCAGGTTCACGGATGCCCGAACGCCGATGAGGTGCGCGCGGCGCTTGGTCACATGGCGGCGAGCGAAGCGTTCCGCGGCTCCCCGCAGCTCATCTCGTTTCTGCGTTACGTCGTCGAGGCGACGCTGCGCGGCGAGCAGGACCGCATCAAGGGCTACACCATCGCGGTGGAGGCGCTCGGCCGCGCCGACGATTTCAACCCGCAGAGCGACCCGATCGTGCGTGTGGAAGCGACGCGTCTGCGCCGCACCATCAGCCGTTACTACGAGAACGGCGGCAAACTCGATCCGGTCCAGATCGATCTTCCGCTCGGAAGCTACGTGCCAACCTTCCGCCGCAGCGCGGTCCAGCCCGCGGTCGCATCGCCGCCGCTGGAGCGCCCGCGCGAGCGGCGCTCGCTCAACCGGCATGGCGCAAGCTGGCGGTCGCTTGGCGCCGGTGCGGTGCTGGTGGCGCTCGGCGCGGGCGCCTATGGCGGCCTCGATTTCTGGTTCGATTTCAACACGCCGAACCCGCAGCCGGTCGCGCTGAGCACGCCTGCGCAATTGCGCGGCGCGACCGGCTGGCGCGCGCCGACCACGCCGGTGATCTTCATCGGAACGTTTCGTTCGGGCAAGAACAGCACGGTCGCGCCCGAAACGGACAGGCTGCGCGGGAAATTGCGCGACGCGCTCGCCCGTTTCGATGAAGTGCAGGTTGTTTTTGCTGCACCCGCGGGCGACGCGCGCGGCGTGTCCGATGGCGAGAGCGTCAGCCGGTATGCGCTGACCGCGACGATCGAGCCGGAAGAGACCGGTGCGATCAGGCTCCGCCTCACCGATGTCGACGACGGCCAGGTCGCCTATGCACACACCTTCAGCCGCGTGCAGCACGACGACGAGGATGCGATCATCCGCAA
>JAXDOA010000162.1:0-10841 GCA_034669125.1 Hyphomicrobiales bacterium | reverse complement strand
TTCGGCGGCTGGAAGCGCTCCGGCTTCGGCGATCTCAACCAGCACGGGCCCGATTCGGTGCGCTTCTATACCAAGACCAAGACCGTCACGGCGCGCTGGCCATCCGGCACCAAGGAAGGCGCCGAGTTCGTCATCCCGACGATGAAATGACGCGAGCCCGCACCTTGATCCTACTCCTCGGGGCAGCGCTCGGCGGCTGCATCGGCGAGACGCCTCCTGGCATGCCGACAACGCGCATAGGTGCCCCGCCGGAGCCGATGGCGGGCCGCTGGCACCTTGCCGCCGCGGGCGCGAGCCAATGCGTCATGAATTTCGGCGCCGCGCCCGATGCGGGCGAAGGCACGATCGCGCCGGAGGGCGGATGCCCGGGGAATTTCTTCACCAGCCGGAAGTGGACCTTCGAGCAGGGTTCACTCGTCATCCGCGACCATAATGGCCAGCCGCTCGGCCAGCTTGCGCTTGCCTCACCAGGCCGCTTCGACGGCAAGGCCACCGGCGGGCAGCAGGTGACGCTGACGCGGTGATTGAATACGACATTGTCGTATGCTGCAATTGTAGTACAATCAGCTCATGAGGATCCTTCGCCTGAAGCGTTATTTGCGCGCCATGCGCGCGATGGGCTTCGAGGACGCGGAAATGGAGGAATTCGAGCTTTCAATTCGCGCGGCACCTGACGCCCACCCGATGATCAAGGGCCTGCGAGGTGCCAGAAAGACAAGAATTGCGCGCCCGGGCATGGGCAAGCGTGGGGGTGGGCGCGTCGTCTATTTTCTGGCTGTCAGAGGTCGGATACTGGCGTTCTTGCTGGCGTATCCAAAGAACGAAAAGGACGACTTGACGCAGGATGACCGCAAGGCACTCCTGCGCGCCATCGAAATGCTGACGAGCGGAGTCGAGCCATGAAGAAAGTCACAAAGAAGGTCGAGCGGCGCACCAAGTTTGGACGGGAGCTTGAGGCGTCGTTCAGGGAGTTGGCGGCTTATCTTCGGGGTGAGATCGAGATCGAGAGTTACGATGTTCCGGACAATTTGTTCACGCCGAGCCGCATCAAGTCCATCCGCCGCAAAGTCGCGCGATCCACGCGTGAGTTCGAACGCAGGTTTCATATCTCCGCACGCACGATGGAGGCCTATGAACAGGGTCGCCGCCGTCCGGACGCCGCGATGCAGACCCTGCTGCGCGTAATCGACCGCGAACCCGCGGCGGTGCGCCGCGCGCTCGCTTCCTGACAGGAGATTTCATGCCCGAATACGAGCTCTATTGCTTCGCCCAATCCGGCAACTGCTATCGCGCCGCGCTGATGCTCAACCTGATCGGCGCGGACTGGAAGCCGGTGTTCGTGGATTTCTTTAAGGGCCAGACGCGCACGCCTGCCTATCGCGGCGGCATCAACGAAATGGGCGAGGCGCCAGTGCTGGCGCATGGCGAGAAGAAGCTCAGCCAATCGGGTGTGATCCTCACCTATCTGGCTCGGCGCTCCGGCAAATATCTGCCCCAAGGCGAGGAGCAGGAACACGAAGCGCTGCGCTGGATCATCTTCGACAACCAGAAAGTCAACGGCTTTCTCGGGCCGTATCGTTTCCTGAAGAACTGGGCGAAGCCCGCGCCCGATCCGGCCGTGCTCGCGTTCTTCAAGGGCCGCATCGACGGCAGCCTCGGCATCATCGGCAAGCGGCTTGAGAAGGCACCATTCCTGCTCGGCGACCGGCCGACCATCGCGGACGTGTCGCTCGCGGGCTATCTCTACTATCCGCCGGACGAGTTCGGCTTCGATCTGGGCAAGGACCATCCGGCGATTGCCGCATGGCGCGAGCGGATGAAGGCGCTGCCCGGATGGGCGCATCCGTACGACCTGATGCCGGGGCATCCGATGGCGCAGTAATCACTGCGCCGTCAGCCCGCCATCGATCGCGAACTCGGCGCCGGTGACGAACGCAGATTCGTCCGACAACAAATACACGCACATGTCGGCAACCTCGCTCGGCTGGCCGAAGCGATTGAGCGGGATCGACTTCTCCATGCGGCTGCGCGTTTCGTCCGGCTTCGGGACGGAGCCCAGGAGCGCGCCGGTCATCGGCCCTTCGATGAAGGTCGGGTGCACCGAGTTGCAGCGCACCGCTGGCTTGAGGCGCGCGCCGTAGAGGGCAACGGACTTGGAAAACAGCCGCACTCCGCCCTTCGAGGCGTTGTAGGCGGCGACGTTGTAGCCGCCTACAAGGCCCGACACGGACGAGAGGTTCACGATCGAGCCGCCGGCTTTCTTCAACAGCGGCATTGCGTATTTGCAGCCGAGAAACGTGCCGTCGAGATTGATCGCCATCACGCGGCGCCAGGTCGCAAAATCCGTGTCTTCGACGGTCCCGACGACCGCGATGCCCGCCGCATTGACCAGCCCATCGAGCCGGCCGGCGCTGGCCCCGATCGCGCCGACGACGCGCTGCCAGTCGGATTCCGATGTCACGTCGAGGGGGTGATCGACGCCGGCGCGGCCCGCGAGATCGCTCGCGACCGCGATCCCGCCATTGCGCACCACCGCTTCGGCAACGGCCGAGCCGATCCCGCCGGCGGCGCCGGTAATCAGGATAACCTTGTCGCGCAGGCGGCCCATGAAATGCTCCTTCTATCTCTCCTCATCCTGAGGAGCGGTCCGCAGGACCGCGTCTCGAAGGATGGCGGCAAACTCTGGCGCTCGTGGCCATCCTTCGAGACGCCTCGCTACGCTCGGCTCCTCAGGATGAGGACAGAGCAATATCAAATATCGGCGAATTCGCCATGGCGTCCCTTGCCGGAGGAAAAGCGCGCCGCGCCCGCCGCGCCTTCGCGCTCGACGAGGGCCGACGAGCACGCCCATTCGGACCGCAATCCGTCCATCTCGGAAAGTCCCTCCTGTAGAAACACAGAGCGGCGGTCGGCCCGCATGCACCCTTGCGGGAAGCGAGCGATCTCATGCGCCAAGGCTTCCGGCGTGGCGCGGCTTTCGCCGTCCGGCGCGACGCGCTCGCACAAACCGATGCGGTGGCACTCCTGCGCCGTCACCTTGCGTCCCGTGAGGATAAGGTCGAGCGCGGTCCCGCGCCCGACAATCCGCGGCAGCCGTACGGTGCCGCCGTCGATCAGCGGCACGCCCCAGCGCCGGCAATAGACGCCCATGTAGGCGCTCTCTTCCATCACGCGCAGATCGCACCACAGCGCAAGCTCCATGCCGCCCGCAACCGCCGGCCCGGCGACAGCCGCGATCACCGGCTTCGACAGTTGCAGCCGCGTCGGTCCCATCGGACCGCGCGGAACAGGTCCCTCGCCGGCCGGAAAATTCAGCGGCGCCATCGGAGCCTTCCGGCCTAATTGGGAGGCCGCGTATTTGAGATCGAAGCCCGCGCAGAACGCGCCGCCCGCGCCCCACAGCACCGCGACCGATTGCGACTCATCGCGGTCGAAGGCGAGCAAAGCTTCGGTGAGTGCCTCGGCGCTCGCCGGGTCCATGGCGTTGCGCGCCTCGATGCGGCTGCGAACGATCGTGGTTACCGGGCCGTTGCGTTCGACGCTGAGCGTCATGATCGTCTCCTGTGCGGGCTCGCGAGGGAACTTTTGGCCGCGCTCGGACTTGTCATGCGCATTCCATCCTGTCGAGGTCATCATGCCCAGGCGCCCCAGCTCCAATCTTGGCACAGACAGCATGATGGCTGCGACATCGACCATGATGACGCTCTGGCATCGCCTTCCGATGTTCGGGTTCGCTTCGCTGGCAACCGCCGCGCAACGTCAGGCGGAAGCCACGCGCATGGTTGACGAGAAAACCGCCGCTTTCATCGAAGGGTGCGTGGCCGCCAACATGGAAGCCGTGCGGATGTTCAGCGCCGCCGCGATGGGACAGTTCGCGCCGCTCGCCAATGCGCCGTTCGCGATCATGGGCGCGGGGCTGAAGCCGGCGTTCCGCGCCGTCAATGCGAATGCCAAACGGCTCAATCGGCGCGCGATGCGCAATGCGCTTGACGGCTAGGCGCCAGACCAGCGGCTAGTCGTGGCGATGCACTGAGCCGTGATGATGGTGATGATGATCGTGGCTGTGTTCGTGGCCACAATGATCATGATCAGGCGCGTGATGTTCGTGATGCGCGGCTTGCGTCGCATACGCGCCGCCCTCCGGATCGAACGGCGCTTCGATCGCGGTCAGGCGTCCGCCTAGACTACCCAGCAATGCTTCGAGCGCTGCGTCGCGCCGCATCCGCAGCCGATTGGCGAGAACCTGCACCGGAACGTGCCGATCGCCGAGATGCCAGGCAAGCCGTGCCAAGTGTGTCAGATCGTTGCCGCGAACTTCGACCAACGGTTCCGGTTCAGCCACCACATCGACGACGCTGCCGTCATCGAGCTCCAGCAGATCGCCGTTGCGCAACAGCACCGGCTCGGGAAGCATGATGCCGATGGGGGTACCTTTCACGCCGGTCAGGTGCGCGGTCTGCACGCGGCGCTGATCGCTGGAAATCATGACGCTGTCGATCGGCGCACGATCGCCGCGATCCGCCGCAACGACACGGACAACGCGCCGCATGGCTAGTTGAGCCGCGCGGGACGTTCGTCGTCAGGGCCGCGCGCGGGAGGCGCGGAGGCGGCCGGATGACCGCTCGCGGCTGTCGCCGTCACGCGAGCCGCCGCGTCCGCCTGCTGATAGCGCCGATAGGAGAACCAGCCGAGCGGCAGCAAGACGAGATACACGAGCGAAACAACGCTCAGCAGCTCCCACGGATAGGCGATCAGCAAGGCGATCAGCAGCACCGCCACGATGATGACCGGCGCTACCATTTCGGGGCGCACGCGCGTTCCTATCTTCTTGCCCGACAGCACGGGAAGGCGTGAGACCATCAGCCCCGCAATCGCCAGCGTGTAGATGAAGGTAAGGACGACCGGCACCGGCACACGCAGGAACGACAGATAGATCGGCAGCAGCACCACGATGGCGCCGAGCGGCGCAGGAACGCCGGTGAAGAAATTGCCGGCCCAGGCCGGGCGCAGCGGATCGTCGATCTGGACGTTGAAGCGGGCAAGCCGCAGCGCCGTGCAGATGGCGAACACCATCGCGGCGATCCAACCGAGATTGCCGAGCGCGTTGAGGCCCCAGAAATACAGGATAAGACCGGGTGCGACGCCGAAATTGAAGAAGTCCGCGAGGCTGTCGAGCTCCGCGCCGAAGCGCGAGGTGCCCTTGATCATGCGCGCGACGCGCCCGTCGATCGCATCGAGCATGGCGGCGAACACGATCGCGCCCAGCGCAAGCTCGTAGCGGTTTTCCAGCGCCAGCCGGATACCGGTCATGCCGGCGCACAGCGCCAGCAGCGTGATCACGTTCGGCAGGAGGGTGCGCACCGGGATCTGGCGAAACCGGTGGAGCCGGCGCTGGCGGCGGTCAGGATCGAGGCTCGAATACGGCATGAAAAGGAATATAGCCTTAGCGGATGCGGCGGTCCACCCTGCGCGGCACCATCTGCTGCAAGATGCGCTCGGCGGACGCGCGTTGCAGGCCGGAGAAAAACGCGAGCGCGGCAGCAGCACTTCTGGAGCCGTGATGGCGGCGGCGGCGCATGCGCAGCAGGGCCGAGAATCCATTCAGGCTGAATCCGGCCGCTCGGCACATCACCGAGATCGGCTCATCGGACTCCGCGTCCAGCGCCTGAGCGACGATGTCGGCCTGCAGCCGGACCCGCTCGGCGATCACGGCCGCGATGGTGACGATGCAATTGGCGTCGGCGAGCTCCATCAGCGTTTCGTCGAGCGCCAGCAACCCTTGTGCTCTGCGACCGAGGATTGCGGCAGCCTGCTCGTCATCTTGCGCCTGCGCCATCGATCAAAACCCACCGTACCGGCCGCGACCGGGAATCCCCGTCGCGGGCAGATAAGTCGAAAACTTGATCGATTGTGCTAAGCCGCGGGCAAGCAGCCGGTTAACGCGCGTTTACCGTCACCGTTGTCCACATCAATATGAATTGATCAGCCGACGCGGAATGACAGGCCCAAAGGCGCTACGCCGAGTTCGGCGATGACGGTCTCGCCGGCGAGCGACGTCTGCCCGACGGAGACGAGCGGCACGGTGCCGGCCGGGAGATACACATCGACGCGCGAGCCGAAGCGGATCATGCCGATGCGCTCGCCCGCGCCGATCTCTTGCCCCTCCTTGACCCAGCACACAATGCGGCGCGCGATCAGCCCGGCGATCTGCACCACGCCGACGCGGCCGGCCGCGCCGGTAATGACCAGCGCGTTGCGCTCGTTGTCCTCGCTCGCTTTGTCGAGGTCGGCGTTGAGGAATTTTCCCGGCGTGTAGGCGATGCGCTCGATTCGTCCCGAGACCGGCGAGCGGTTCACGTGGCAATCGAACACGCTCATGAAAATCGAGACACGCGGCAACGGCCTGTCCCCGAGCGAAAGCTCGGGCGGCGGGATCGCGTTGGCGACGAGGCTGACCCGGCCGTCGGCGGGCGACACCACGAGCTTGTCGGAGATCGGCGTCACGCGCACCGGATCACGGAAGAAATACGCGCACCATAGCGTCAGTACGGTGCCGAGCCAGCCGAGCGGCGTCCACAGCCAGAACAGGACCAGGCTCGCGAGCGCGAACGCGCCGATGAACGGATAGCCCTCCGGGTGGATGGGCGCGAGTTGGGAACGGATGGAATTTACGATGGACATGGGACTGTTCTACTCGACCACCGCTGCGCTGACATCTGGCACCGCCCGCTCTGCAGCAATTGCGGGATCGTCCACGGGCGGCGGGTTGCGGTTCGGCGCGGCTTTTTCTTCCTCGACACGGGCGAGCTTCTCGCGCGCTTCCTCGGCCTCGCGCTGGCGATTCCACATGCTGGCGTAGAGCCCGTTCTTCAACAGAAGCTGATGATGCGTGCCGCGCTCCGCGATCACGCCCTGATCGAGCACGATGATCTCGTCTGCGCCGACTATCGTGGATAGCCGGTGTGCGATCACCAGCGTGGTGCGTCCGCGCGAGACGCGGTCGAGTGCGTCCTGGATGTCCTTCTCGGTGTGGCTGTCGAGCGCGGAGGTCGCCTCATCGAGCAGCAGGATCGGCGGGCCCTTGAGAATCGTGCGCGCGATCGCGACGCGCTGCTTCTCGCCGCCGGAGAGTTTCAGTCCGCGCTCGCCGACTTCGGTCTCGTAACCGTCCGGGGCCATGCGGATGAAGCCATCGATCTGGGCGAGGCCGGCCGCCTCCTCCACCTCGGCATCGCTCGCATCCCAGCGCCCGTAACGGATGTTGTAGCGGATGGTGTCGTTGAACAGCACCGTGTCCTGCGGCACCATGCCGATTGCCGCGCGCAGCGAGCGCTGCGTCACGTCGCGGACATCCTCTCCGTCGATCGTAATGCGCCCACCGGTTACGTCATAGAATCGGAACAACAGCCGCGAGATCGTGGACTTGCCGGCGCCGGATGGGCCGACAATCGCAACCGTATGACCGGCCGGAACCTCGAAACTCAACCCTTTGAGAATTTGCCGGGCCGGCTCATAGGCGAACTGCACGTTCTCGAAGCGGATCGCGCCCTGGGGCACGCTCAGCGCGGCGGCGCCTGCCTTGTCCTCGATCTCGGGCTCGCGCGCGAGGATCGAGAACATGAGCTCGATGTCGGTCACCGCCTGCTTGATCTCGCGATAGACCATGCCCATGAAGTTCAGCGGCTGATAGAGCTGGATCATCATCGCGTTGATCATCACAAAATCGCCGACCGTGTTGGTACCGGCGCGGATACCGAGCACGCACAGCACCATCGCGGCGGCGAGACCGAGCGTGAAGATCACGGCCTGGCCGGCATTGAGCACGGCGAGCGAGGTGTAGGCCTGGACGCTCGCGTCCTCGTAGCGCGCCATGGTGCGGTCGTAGCGGCTGGCCTCGCGCTCCTCGGCGACGAAATATTTGACGGTCTCGTAGTTGAGCAGCGAATCGATCGCCTTGGTATTGGCGTCGCTGTCGCTCTCATTCATCTTGCGGCGGATGCTGATGCGCCACTCGGTCGCGTAGTAGGTGAAGGCCATGTAGAGGGCGACCGTCACCACAATGATCAGCACGTAGCGCCAGTCGAACATCCACAACAGCACGGCGACGATCAGCGCGAGCTCAACGATGGTCGGCACGAGTTGCAGGATCACCATGCGGACGATGGTCTCGATGGCGTTGCGCCCGCGCTCGAGCACACGCGTCAGCCCGCCGGTCTTGCGCTCCAGATGGAAGCGCAAGGACAGCTCGTGCATGTGCTGGAATGTGATCAGCGCGAGCCGGCGCACCGCGTGCATCGCGACCTTGGCGAACAGCCCGTCGCGCATTTGCGTCAACACCGCCATGACGATGCGCGTGCCGCCATACGCGATGGTCAGGAGGATCGGCGCTGCGAACATCCAGATCGCCCATGAGGGCGCGCCTTCGGGCGGATGACCTTCGCCGGTCAGCGCATCGACGGCCCACTTGAAGGTGAACGGGACCGCGATGGTGGCGAGCTTGGCGAGGAACAGCAGCACGGTCGCCAGCATCACGCGCGATTTCAGATCGGCGCGATCCGAGGGCCAGATAAACGGCCACAGGTGAGCGAGCGTCCGCAGCAGCGCACCGCGCTCTGCGGACACTGGCTTGAAGCTCGCGGGGGGATGCGGCGCGTTCATGAATTCTGGAATCGGTCCAAGTTTGCCCAGCACATATAAGGGGTTTGGGCAGCGCGGGCACCCTTCCCGATCTGCGCTGCGGCTATCAGTCCGGAATGCGCAGGATCAACGGCCCGGGCTGCATGTAGGGCACAAGGCGCACTGCCTGTGGGCGCGGGCCGCGAATGACCGTGAGCAGCGGATGCGCGGCCGGTTGCGGCGGCTCGACGCGGCCGACGAGCGCGTAGCGCGCGCCGCGCAAGCCGCGCAGCACGATGATGGGCGGCGCATCGGTTGCGGTTGGGGCGGCCAGAGGACCGGGCGGCAGCGCCGCCAGCCTCGCGTTCTCTTTCGGTTTCTCTGCGGCGGGTGCGCGCGACGCAACGAGGCGCTGGCGGCCGCCGCGGATCACGGCGATCTTTGGTGCGTCGGCCACGACCGGAGCGGCGCGCGGTGCCGGTGTATCGCTCGGTGGAAGCGCGGCGAGCTTGTCCGGAGCTGCTGTAGGTTGGGTTGCGGGCGGCGAAGCGGTTGGCAGCTGATTTGCTTGTGGCGCGGCGGGCAAAATGCGCGGCGGATTCGCGCGGCTTTCAACCGGTGGCGTGGGGACGACGGCAGGAGGTGGCTCGGCAGGCGGACGAGCCGTTGGCGCCTCTACCTTCGGCGGCACGGCGGGCGGGATTTCGCTTCGCGATGGCTCTGCTGGCGGCGCAACCGCAACGATCGTCGGACTCGCGGGCTGAACCGCCGCAGTCACCGAATTCGAGGCGTCGGGCGGCGGCGCGGGCGATGCGGCCACAATCGGCGCCGCCGCAACAGGCGGCGTGACGGGTGACGGTTGGGGCGCAGGCCGCGCCGCAACAGGTTTATCGGCCTGAGATTTCGGCGCGGGCGCGTTCGGGGTCGCGATGGCCGGAGGTGAAGGCTGGACCGGCGGAGCTGCGGCAACCTTTGGAGGCGGGGGCGAGGCGACCGGCGCAGGAGCCGCCGGCGCAGCGACCGGTGCTTCACTCTTTGGCGGCGCAGCTTTCGGAGCAGCGGCAATCGCAGGCGGCGCCTTGGCCTCTGCCGATGCTGACGGCGCGCGCTGCCCCGGAGGCGGAGCCGGCGACGGCGTGGACGCGACGGCGGCCGGCGGTGCCGCGATTGGCGGCGTCGGCTCGCTGCGTGCCGGCGGCTGAACGGCCGCGACGGCTGGCGCGTCTGACGGCTTCGCACTCGGGCCAGGAGCTGGCACTGCGACGACTGGCGGCGCGGGCGGCGCCTTCGTCCCTGCCGATGCTGATGGCGCGCTCTGCCTCGGAGGCGGAGCAGGCGGCGGCGCGGATGCGGCGGCAGCTGGCGCTTCCGTGGGTTTTGCGCCCGGGCCAAGACTCGGATCAGTAGCTGGTGCCGCAACGACGGGTGGCGCGGACGGCGCAGTTGGTTCGGTCGCCACGACGGACGGCGGAGGCAATGCGGCTGGAGCGTTCGCGATAGGCGGCGGCGTCTCGACGTCCTTCACCGGCGGCACAATCCCGAGCGGCGGTCCAAGCGGCGCGGTCATCGCGATCGGCGGCGGCGCCTTGGGCTCGTACGACCAGATCACCGCATAGCCGAGCGCGCCGGCCGATACGCCGGCCGCCACCATGGCCATATAACCCACGCCTGCGCGCGTCATCGCGATCCTGCCGTCCGCCCCATTCGGCGAAGTTTAGCAGTGATCTGGACACTGCAATGAAAAATTGACCCGATTTTGCGGTTCCCGGCTCCGGTTCCGGCTGCGTGAAAATCCCGAATCAACGCGCCTTGACCCCTTGGGAGGGGCGATGCCACATCCCCCTCATGAGCAAGATTCGAACGGTTTGCGTCTATTGCGGCTCCAGCCCGGGCACCGACCCGGCTTTCATGGAAGCGGCGCGCCGTTTCGGTGAGATTTTGGCGGTCGACGGCGTCGGTCTCGTCTATGGCGGCGGTTCACGCGGCCTGATGGGCGCGGTCGCGACAGCCGTGCTCGACCATGGCGGTCACGTCACCGGCATCATCCCGGAATTCCTGCAAAACCGCGAGCAGACCCTGAAGCGCGCGCAGGAAGTCATCATCACGCCGGACATGCATGTCCGCAAGCAGACGATGTTCGACAAGGCCGACGCGTTCGTGGCGCTGCCGGGCGGGATTGGCACGCTGGAGGAACTGGTCGAGCAACTCACCTGGGCGCAGCTCGG
>JAXDOA010000161.1:0-3566 GCA_034669125.1 Hyphomicrobiales bacterium | reverse complement strand
CAACGCGGGTGGATGCCCGAAACTCGTTGGCGAGGGCGCGCCGGCCGCGCTCCCCGATCTCGCGCGCCATCCTGTGGTGCGCGAGCACGTGCGCCGCGCGCTCGTGCAATGGAACGCCGCGCATCCGGGCTCCTCGGAGCGCGTCGCGCGCGTGCTGCTGCTGGCGGACGCGCCTTCGATCGACGCGAACGAGATCACCGACAAGGGCTACGTCAACCAGCGCCTCGCACTCGAGCGCCGCGCCGCCGATATTGCGCGGCTGTACACCGCGCAGCCGGACGCTGATGTGATCGTGATCGGCTGAACTTGCTTACGCGACCGCGCGCTGGCGTTCGCGCATGCGATCACCCGCATGCTCGGCCTGCATCAGCACGTCGAGCGCAAGCCAGGGCTTCGGCATGTAGACGACGTTTTCGGGGAGCGCTTGCAGCCGTTCGCCGGGATAGCCGGTCGTCACGACGATTGTGATGCGCGGCCACAGCACTTTCGCACGCTGCGCCAGATCGACGCCGTCGAGCAGACCCGGCAGGCGGATGTCGGTGAAGATCAGCGCGATCTCGTCGCCGTATTTGCACAGTGCGGCGAACGCCTGTTCGGCGTCCTCGCACTCCACGACGCGGAGGTTTGTCTCTTCCAGCAGCGCGGCCGCAAGTTCGCGGACGATCGGATCGTCTTCGACCACAAGCGCAATCGGCGCGGCATTAAGGTGTGCTGCCATGTCACCCCCGCGGCCGGAGTGCGGCCGGTTGGAAAGAACTCGCAGGGCTACTGTGTGGTGACAGCAGATCAGAAAAATCGACCGCCGTCAGGAAAAACACCTTGTCGCCGGCCTCACGATTCCTACCGAAATTGCACAAAATTGATCGATCTTGCGGGGAACCGCGCTGTGTGCCTCCACACGGGACCGGGCTGCCCCCTGCCCAGCCGAAAACCGTAGTGAGCCCAATAAATGGGCAAACTCGCGGAACCTCTGCGCTCCGAACCGCCTCTTTCATTGGCGTGGAGATTGCACCTAACATGCGCAAAGCCGGGGGGGTCGCCCGTCCGGCCTCCGGGGGACGAATGTCGGCCGCGTTCGACGAGATGAACGGCACGGATGGGCTGACCCGGCCCGCCTATCAGGAATTGGCCGGCTGGCTCGGGCAAGTGACCCCGGAGGTATTGCAGCACCGCCGGCGCGAAGCCGAGCTTCTCTTCCGCCGCATCGGGATCACCTTCGCGGTCTACGGCGAGGCGGAATCGACCGAGCGGCTGATCCCGTTCGACGTCGTGCCGCGCATTCTCGCGGCATCCGAGTGGCAGACGGTCAAGCGCGGCCTCGAACAGCGCACCAAGGCGATTAACCTTTACATCAAGGACATCTACACCAAGCGCGAAGTTCTGCGCGCCGGCATCGTGCCGGAAGACCTTGTCTTCCAGAACCCGGTCTTCCGCCCGGAGATGAACGGCCAGCGCGTGCCGCACGACATTTACGTGTTCATCGCCGGCATCGACATCGTGCGCGTCGATGCCGACACCTTCTACGTGCTGGAAGACAACGCGCGCACACCCTCCGGTGTCTCCTACATGCTGGAGAACCGCGAGATCATGCTGCGCCTGTTCCCGGATCTGTTCGCGCGCCACCGCGTCGCGCCGGTCGAGAATTATCCGGACGAGCTGCTGGCGACTTTAAGGTCGGTCGCGCCCGTCACCGCCGTCGCGGAGCCGGTCGTCGTGCTGCTCACGCCCGGCATCTACAACTCGGCCTATTACGAGCACTCGTTCCTCGCCGACAAGCTCGGCATCGAGCTGGTCGAAGGGCGCGATCTCATCGTCAAAGGCGAGATCGTCTATATGCGCACGACCGAGGGGCTGAAGCGCGTCGACGTGATCTATCGCCGCATCGACGACGACTTCCTCGACCCGCTCTCGTTCCGCCCGGACTCCGCGCTCGGCGTACCCGGCCTGATGTCGGCCTACATCGCCGGCAACGTGACGCTCGCCAACGCCGTCGGCACCGGCGTCGCCGACGACAAGGCGGTCTACAGCTACATGCCGGAGATCGTGAAGTTCTACCTCGGCGAGGAGCCGATCCTGAAGAACGTGCCGACCTGGCGCTGCCGCGAGGCCGAGCATCTCTCCTACGTGCTCGATAATCTGAGCGAGCTTGTCGTGAAAGAAGTGCACGGCTCGGGCGGCTACGGCATGCTGATCGGCCCAAAGGCCGACAAGATGACGCTCGAAGCCTTCCGCGAGAAATTGAAGCGCGACCCACGCGGCTTCATCGCGCAGCCAACGCTCGCACTCTCCACCGTCCCGACCTTGGTGGAGGAAGGTCTCGCGCCGCGCCATGTCGACCTGCGCCCGTTCGTGCTCACCGGGCGCGACCGCATCCGCATCGTGCCGGGCGGGCTCACGCGTGTGGCGCTGAAGGCCGGCTCGCTGGTGGTCAACTCGAGCCAGGGCGGCGGCACGAAAGACACCTGGGTGCTGGACGGTTAGCCATGCTCTCCCGCACCGCCGACAACATGTACTGGCTTGCGCGCTATGTGGAGCGCGCCGAATATCTCGCGCGCATTCTGGAGGCAACGCAGCGCCTGAGCGCCGTGCCCACTTCGGAGGGCGCAACGACGAACGAATGGGAATCCGCCGTCGCGACCGCGGGCTGCGCGGCCTCGTTCTTCTCCGCCCACAAGGAGGCCAACGAGCAGACCGTCACCGACTTCCTTGCCTTCTCGCCCGACAATCCGTCCTCGATCCGCTCCTGCTTCGAGGTCGCGCGCTCCAACGCTCGCTCGGTGCGCACCGCGCTCACCAGCGAGATGTGGGACGCGATCAACGGCACCTGGCTTGAACTGCAGAAACTCGGCTCGGGGCCGGCCTCGCGCGAGCAGTTCGCAACCTTCCTGCGCTGGGTGCAGGAATCCTCGCTGCGCTTCGACGGCTCCGCCTACCGCACCATGCTGCGCAACGACTCCTACTGGTTCTCGCGGCTTGGCGTGTTCATCGAGCGCGCCGACAACACGGCGCGCATCCTCGACGTGAAGTATCATCTGCTGTTGCCGCCGCAGGAGCACGTTGGCGGGCCGCTCGATTATTTCCAGTGGGCCGCGATCCTGCGCTCGGTCTCGGCGCTCACCGCCTATCACTGGGTCTATCGCGAGAGCCTGAAGCCCTGGCTGATCGCCGACCTCCTGATGCTCAACGACCAGATGCCGCGCTCGCTCGCGAGTTGCTATGCGCATCTCGTCGAGCACCTCGACAACATCGCGCGCGCCTACGGCCGTCAGGGCCCGGTGCAGCGCCACGCGCGCCAGGTCCGCACGCGGCTGGAAAACAGCCGCATGGACGAGATCTTCAAGACCGGGCTGCACGAGTTCATTTCCGGCTTCATCGCCGACAACAACAAGCTCGGCGCGCTGATTACCGAGCAATATCTGTTGTGACAGCGTCAATTTGATCGATTTTGAGCTGTGAAAACCGGGTCGGCCGCTTTCACAGGCGTTGATGGCTGTTATTATGGCCGCATGCGCATCAAGATTTCGCACGAGACCCGTTACCACTATGACGCGCCGGCCGCCGGCGTG